>JAPWTW010000009.1 GCA_028275885.1 Candidatus Nanopusillus sp. | reverse complement strand
CTTTGTATGAAATATTATTCCTACTGTTCCACCGACGCTTACTAAATCAAATATCTTTTCCTTAATTCTTTTTATCATACTTTTACTTTCTTTAATTATATTTCCATTTATATCTATTGGAATTAATTTATGTGCAATCATATATTCTTCATCTTTAATATTTTTTACAATTTCAAATATTCTACTAATTTTATTTTCGGTAAACATATCATCATCATCTAATATAAATATTAAATTATTTGAAGAAGCTTTTATTCCTTCAGAATAGTTTCTTCCAACATAATGATTGGAATCGTTTGGATCTAAATTTATTATTTTATAATTTGGAAAATTTTCTTTAATATAATTATCTATTTTTTCATCTTGATAATATTTTACAACAATTACTTCAATATCATTTAAATCTATTCCTTTTTGATTTTTAATACTTTTTAATGCATCTAATATATATTTCTTTCTTTTATAATCAATAACTATTACTGAAGCTTTCATAAAAAGAAATATAAAAAATAAAGATTTTTAAATTGTTTTAGATTAACTTTGTAAAGACCAGTATATAGATATTTAACAAAAATTTTCAAGAATTTTATATCATAACCTCAACATTTAAATTTAACTTAATTTCTCAAATAAGTATTCCACAAGATAAATTATATTTTTGTTTAAATTATTTTATTGATGATTATAATTCCAATTTTCTATATATCTATTAATTATTTTAGGATTCTTTTATGCTACAATATCAATTAACCACATCAAGATTCTCAATGATTTCTGATTTTTTATTAGATTTTTTAGGGTGATACTTATCAAGAAACTCTCTGTAAGAGCTTAAAGTCTATAAAATAAGTAACTAAGGCAGAGTTCTTACATGAAAAATCTTAAAATATATAATTTCCTCATATGATTTATAATAATTTGATTAGAGAAAAAATAGATTTAGGTCTCAAAGTCTTTTTTGGCCATATTGCTAATATATATTATATGAGCGATAACTCCAAGTTCCTTAGGTTTCTTATAAGATAATAAATCTTTCTATTATCATAATAATTATGGTATATACTAAAGATGATGATAGGATTTTTTATCTTGAGATAATTCTATTTATTCTATTAGGATTTATTGGAGGATTTCTTGGAACAATATCCGCAGTAATTTTAGCATTAACATTAGGTTATAAGAAGATATGGAGTTTGATTGGTGGCTTTGCAGTTGGAGCTATATTATATGGTATAACTAGCGTACTTGAACCAACTCTAGTAGAAAACTTAATAGTAACTATAATAATTTTAATTGTTCTGTGGATTATAAGTTTTGTATTAGCATTAAAGATTAGAAAAGAAAGATTAAAAAATAAATAAAGAAAAAATCGCTAAAAAATAAATATTAGAAAAATAATAGACTTCTTCTTATTATTATTTCTACCAAATATACGTTTTTGGACTAGATTATAATAAAGATATATTAAAGTTTGCCCTCTACAAAAAATGAACAAAAACCAAATAATAAAAATAATTAATCAAAAATTATAACAAAATTAGAAATTTATTTTTTCAAAAAATCTAGAATCTAATAATAAAAAAATAAAATAAAGATGGCTTTTATTTTTCATCCATTTTATTGCTGTTTATATTTTTGTAATATTTCTTTTATTTTTTCAGTTACTTTTGCATTTATTTCAGGATCCTGGGTTACTACTTCACATATTAAAGCTCTTAACTCAGGTGGCGTTATACCTAAATCTATAGCCATCTTAACTATTGCCCTATCAATTATTTCCATTTTAGTTATATCTAAATATCTAAACCAATAGTGTTTTCCACCATATACCCGCCCATAGCGTCTTCCACCTACCATGTTAGTATATATGTTTATAATGTTTAAAAAGTTTGACATGTTTAACATGTTAATAAAGTTTATAAAGTTTAACATAGTTGAATATAACACAACTACCTAAACAATAATATAAAAGCAGGTAACCTTTTTATTTCATCAGAAACAACAAAAGAAGAAACTTAAATTGATTTCAGTATATGAAAATATAAGAAAAGATTTTATAAAAATGCGATAGAACTATATTTTAAATGCATAAAACCTATAAGAAACTCAGAGTCTATATAATATTTGTATAAAATACGAATTTTTCTAATGATTTTTCTAAAATCTTTTTCATTTTCTATAAGATTTATTAAAAAATTTTTATTAAAGAAAAATCTAGAAAATTACTTCTTCACCAGGAATTCTTGGGAATAATTGAACTTCCCTTATATCTTTCTTTCCAGTTAAGAATCTTAATAATCTTTCAACACCGATTCCACCTCCAGCACTTGGTTTTAACAATCCCATTTTAGCAACTTCTAGATAGTCTTTGTAAGATGAATAATCTCTACCTTCCTTTTCTAATTCTTTCATCTTTTCCATAATTCTCTCATATTTATATTCTCTTTCTCCTCCAGATAAAACTTCTCCATATCCTTCTGGTAAAATTAAATCATAGTTTAAATAATGACCTGGATGATCTTCATCTTCTTTATCATAGAATTCTCTTTTTATATCAATAATCCAGAATGGATCTTTTTCCTCCGCACTTAAAGCATCATCACTACCATATTTTTCTAAAACTTCTGAATATCTATAAACTTTGAATGGCTTTGAAGGAACTTTTAATTCTCTACCTAAAAGATCTAATTCTTCCTTACATTCTTCTCTAACTTTTTCGATTACATGAATTATTAAATCTTCTACTAAATCCATTACATCTTTCATCTTTGCATATGCCATCTCAAAATCCATCTGTGTAAATTCAAAAGCATGTCTTCCAGTTTTAGCTTTTTCACTTTTTTCTAATCTAACGTTTGGTGAAAAAGTGAATATTTTATCAGCTGCTATAAGGGAAAGTTGCTTATGTAAAATCATACTTTGTGTTATCACTAGTTTTTGCGAATAATACTCAAATGATGGAGTAAAAATAACACTAGATGCTGGATCTGGAGCCAATGGATCTGTAAATTTTGAAGTTATTACTGGCAATAATTGTACAAAGCCTCTATCAACCATAAATGATTGCATTTCCTTCAGTACTATTGTTTGTATTCTTAATATTGGCTTCATTTCTTTTAGATGAGATATCATTTCTTCTACCGCCATTGGCTAATATTTGTATTACCTGTTCTTAAATTTTTTATAAAATTTTTTGAAGAAAATTCAAAAAATTACTTAAATTCGATATAAAAATTGAATATTTTTCAAAATTTAATTTATATATTGATAAGATATATGATGTATAAATTTCATAAAATTTGAAGATATTTTGAATAAAATACTTAAATTTTTAAAAAATATGAATTTTTTATGAAGATAGATGAAAAGGATAAACAATTACTTTCACTTTTACAGAAGAATTGCAAACTCTCTTTAAGAGAACTTTCACAAATTACAGAAATGAGAGAAACTACAATTTTCGCTAGAATAAAGAGGTTAGAAAAAGAAGGAGTAATAAAAGAATATAGAGCAATTTTAGATCCTAAAGCTATTGGTAAAAATGTTTTGGCTTTTGTTTTAATAAAATATGATCCTTCTTCTGGTTTTACGCAAAGAGAAGTTGCGGAGAAAATTGCAAACTTACCAGAAATTCAAGAAGTCCATATAATAGCTGGGGATTGGGATATGATTGCAAAGGTTAGAGAAAAAGATGTTGAAAGTTTAGGAAAAGCTGTTTTAGATAAGATAAGAGAAATTAAAGGAGTAAAGGAAACTGTATCTTTGATAGTCTTCGAAAGTATAAAGGAAACAACCTTTATTAATTTATAGTTAACCTATTTTTTAAATAATGTCTCAAATCTCTATTTTTATGAGTTGTATATCAGACTATATATTTTTAAGACACTATTATATATTAAGCATTACTTATATGTAATTTAATGATATATAATTATGATCAAGAACCAAAAAATATTAGTTAACCATGCTTAATCACATTAAAATTTATATCAAAATTATAACATCCCCAAGAACCATGACGGATAATTTCTGTTATACGACATGAAACTATACTCCCGAATATAATAAAGGAACAATAAAGAACAAATATTATTAATTTCCATCTTTAGACACTTTTTGTTTATAAACAATTTTTGTGTCAAAATTATGCATTACGACCTAAATAAATTTATATAATTTCTTTAACGTAAAATAACGCATAGACGAACAAGAATTATATAAAAATTCCAAAAAAGAAGAGATTATGTTAGAAGTAAAACCCTATTTGTATGATTTGGATAAATTATTAAGCAAAATGTCTGAAGAAATAGTAAAAGGTATTAAAGCCAATAGTACAACTTCTTTAGAAGTTTATATTACAATAAGATCTCATGATAAAGAAGGTTATATTATCAATGGTCAGGCAATGGTAACTGATTATGATAGAAAACCTATTGGAAGATGTCTTTTATTGAAGGATCTATCAATAGTACAATTTTCTGCGAAAATATACAAGAAAACATTAAATATAAATTATCTAATCCCGACCATTACCTATCAAATATCATAATTATTACCGAAAAAGTATTAAACACCGTATATAATAAAAAAGAACAAATAATTGAATTTCAAGCAAATATAAATCTAAACTCTACACCATATAATCCAAAATATTAGTACATAGACCACTAGAAACAATTAATTATAATAGCAACATATCCGAAATAAGGCTATATAATCCAAAAATAATACCATTAGTTGAATATTAAAGATTTTCTTTTAATTCTTACTTTTTTATATTGCCTTTTATTCTGAAATAATACCCCATATTTTATTATTTAAATCTTAATGTTTTAACCTAGATTAAAGCTCTGGAAAATATTGGTTAAATTGGATAATGAGGATATAAATGATTGCAATTGAGAATTACTAAGTAAATAGGAGATACCAATACCAAAAAAGGACAATATCAGACTAAAGATAAATGCTATTATAATAGATACAATTATTATACCGAATGCTGCCACCCAACCCACATTAAACATAGATTTATATACACCCAAAACAGCTATAAAAGATATAATTAATCCTGAAATACTTAATATGAAACTTTTATATGCAATTGAAATAAATGCAAAAATTATTATTATTATCCCAGCTAATATTTCAGCAAGTAGAACGGCGACCATAGCTTTTAAAAATGATGCATCACTACCAAAAAGTTTAGCAGCCAAATAAACAGGTATTGTAATAATGATCTATCCCAATATAAGAAATATTATTATCACAGCACCAATTCCAGCTATTAATGTTCCTAAATCGCTCATTTTATAATAATTTGTTATCGAAACATAAAAATATTCTTTAACAATATTCTGAGATTTACTATTCAAAACTAATTAATTACAAATTATTTATAAATATTTTTTCTTTAGTTATCATTTAAGTGAGAATATAAATTTCAAACATTTTTATTTATAAAAGACCCTAACTAAAAAATGGAAAAAATATATAATGAAGATCTAAAATTAATATCTCAAGAATATAGTGTAAGGAATTTATTTAATAATGAATTTGAGAGATTTATAATTGAAGAAAGAATTGATCCAATAACTAGTTTTAAGATACGAATAAATAAATCTATAAAAAGTAAACCAAGAAGTTATAAAGAAATTCATACAAAAAAATCAAAATGTCCTTTTTGTGATCCTGATAATGAAACTCCTGATTTTGAATTTTCAAAGAAAATATATATTGGAGATTCTGTCCTCTTTTCAAATAAGTACCCATATGGAAAGTATCATGCAGTATTAGTTCCAAATTATAAAAAACATGTAAAGAGTTTTTCACAAATAAATTATTTAGATCTTTATAATTCATTTATGCTAATAAAAGAATTCTATGAAAGAATACCTGAAGGAGATTATAAATATTTATTTATTAATTTAAATAAAGGATTTTCCGCAGGTGCATCACAGGAACATTTACATTTCCAAATATTGATTGAAAAGGAACCAACAAATTATTTTAAAATTTATCTAGATAAATCTAACAAATATTTTGATAAATATAAAAAATTCTTTATAGAAGATTATTTTAACTTTGAAAAACAATTAAATGAAAGAATAATATTTGATGGATTAATTAAATTATGGTCATCATTTGCTCCATTTAGGAATAATGAATTAATTGGATATGTTGATACATTTGGGATATTTTTCTTGTCACAAAATAAATTTGAAGAATTCATTAAAAACTTATATAATATTTTAGTAACATATGAAAAATTATATGAAAACTTTAATTTAGTTATATTTGATACAACATTATTAAGAGAATCTAGATCATATCCAATTATAAAAATATTACAAAGACCTCTATTTGATATAGGTTATATGGAAATTTGTCATTTAGAATATGTAATTTCTTCAATACCCGAAGAAACAGCAAAGGAATTTAAAGAAAATTTAGAAAAGGTTTAAAAAAATTGATAATTTATTATCCATATACCATAAAACTAAATCTATAATTTTTTGGATAAAAAAGATCACCTGTTTTCTTTTCCTCCAAAGCTATAAATCTAAAAACTGGTTGCTCATTAAATTTAATTTTCTCCGAAGCAGTATGTCCAAAGATAATACTATCTCTAATTTCTTTAAATATCTTCCAACCGTTTGATATATCTCTTCTAAAGTATATCAATAATTTTGGATAAATTCTCGAAGGATCCAAATATGAATTTACAATTATATTGTATACATCACGGACTTGAGTTTCTATATTACTTATTAGCTTTTTCATTTCCCTTATATTTTTCCTCACATTTCTTATACTAGTATTAGGATAAATATTGTAACTGTTATTTATATAACTATATTCACTGACATATATATCTTCACGACATTCATTACAAATATTTAGATATTTAAAAACTTGTATTTTCGATGGTTTAATAACAAAACTTCTCCCGTTATATCCATCATCTCTTATATATATTTCTATCCAAACATATTTTCCTATATTACCTAAAATAAGTGAATATTTAAACATTTCATTAAGTATTTCATCTAGTTTTTTGAATAAGATTTCTTTATTACCCATAAAGAACAATTATTATGGAAATATTTAAAAATTTTTATATAATATTTAAAATTCATAGATACATAAGAACATTTTTTTAATATGGCAATATTACTTCATAGAACATACAGAATTTTTATATTATTCGTTAATGATTTAATAGATTATGAAAAAATTAAAAATAATATAAAGTTTTTAGAAGAATGGACAAAAGATCTTAAAAAAGAATTAAACAATCAATATAAAATAATTTTTGATAGAATGGAATCTTTAAGAGAACTTAGAGGAAAAATAGAAAAATTAAATGGAACAGTAAAAGTAGGAAATTTGACAATTCCTCTATTTTCGGATAGAGTAAATAAAGATATAAGGATTATATTTTCTATATTTAACAATACACATACAATTGTTGTTTGGGGAATAGATCATCATGAAAAAGCTTATGGAAAAATAATAAAACATGCTGAAAGTTTTATAAAAAATCATCAAAAATTAATATTAGAACTTTTAGGAATAAAAATGATCTATAGATAAAAAATTATGGATATAGCCAGCTACCCCTTAATCTTGGGAATGGTTGTGTATCCCTAATATGATCTAATTTACATACCCATCTTAAGAATCTCTCAATACCCAATCCCATTCCAGAATGCGGAACAGATCCATATTTTCTTAAATCTTCATACCATCCATATGCACTTATTTCCTCATTTCCAACCTTAACCTTTAATTTATCTAATCCCCATTCTTCAATCTTTTTATGTAATATATCATACCTCCATTCTCTTTCAGATCCTCCAATTATTTCCCCATATCCTTCTGGGGCAAGCAAATCAAAGTTCTTTACAGTTCCATCCCCAGTTTCATACATATAAAATGCTTTTACTTCTCTTGGATAATATGTAACAAATACTGGCACATCAAATTGTTCTGTTAATAATCTTTCTTCATCAGATCCAAGATCATCTCCATATTTTATATTAACTCCTAGATCCTGTAATTTCTTTATTGCATCTTTATATGTAATAACCTTCCATGGTTTTTCAACAAATTGTTTTAATTCATTTATATCTCTTCCAGTAATATTTTTTAGTTCCTCAAATTCAGATTTTCTTTCCTCAATTGTTTTTTCAATCGAATATTTTAATGATTCTTCCATAACCTTAATAATATCCTCCAAATGATACCATGCAGCCTCAATTTCAAAATGCCAATATTCATGTAAATGCCTCTTTGTCCTAGATAATTCTGCCCTAAATGATGGTGTTAATGAATAAACCTTTTCTAATGAGAATATTAATGCTTCTAAATATAATTGCGCAGATTGTGATAAATATGCCTTATCTTCAAAATATTTTACTTCAAATAATTCTGTAGTATTTTCTGCAGCATTTCCAACCAATATTGCTGGAGTTACTTCATACCAATCATCCTTTATAAACCATTCTCTAAGATTTACAATTAAACTATGTTTTATTTTTAATACATCTGTAAACCACCTAGTTCTTATCCATAAATGCCTATACTTCTGTATTGTATCTACATCCTCATCCCCCTTTAATGGAAACGGTTTTCCATAATCATATACTTTTATTTCCTTTACTTCTATTTCATATCCTCCAGGTGCCCTTTCATCCTTTCTTAATATTCCTTTTACTTCTAAAGAACCTTCAATTTGAAATTTTGTTGCATCTTTCCATGTTTTTTGATCAACATTTTCTTTTTTTACAACAGCTTGTATTATTCCTGTAGAATCCCTTATTACAAAGAAAATTTTATCTTTCATATCTCTCATTCTATAAACCCACCCTTTTATACTAACCTCCTTACCTAAAAAATCTTCTTTCAAAATATCTTTTATAAATAAAGTTTTCATCATAAATTCACTCATTCCGGCTTTCCATCAATATTAGATATTTAAAAATATTTATAAATGATAAAGAATGAAAGCTATAAAGGTAATTATATATGGAAAAGTTCAGGGTGTTGGATTTAGGAATTTTGTATTTTTACATGCTAAGAAATTAAATATTAGAGGATATGTGAAAAACAATCCTGATGGAACTGTAGAAGCTGTTTTTGAGGGGGGTGAAGATAATATAAATAAGATGATTGAATTATGTAAAAGAGGACCTGAAAGAGCTAGAGTTGATAAAATTGATATAAAAGAAATAGAAATTAATAACTATCAAGATTTTAGAATAATAAGATAAACTTTATATAATACAGAGATTTCTATATAATTATGAAGAAGGATAAAGAAATTTCATCAAAGGAAGAAAAAATATATGAAGAAATTGTTAAAAATTTAAATGAAATTTATAGACTAAAAAAGGAAGATAATAAATATATAAAAAAATTTGATAGAGAATATGCAAATATGTTTGAATATGAGAACAATTTATATAATTTTTTAGATGAATTTACTAGAAATATAGGCACATATAGCAATAATAACTATAATAAAATGTTAAATAAGTATATGAAGATCTATAGAAAAAGCTTAAGAAATACCCTATCAATATTTAAGAAAATAATTAAAAAAAGAATAATGATAAAAAAACATATAGAAAAGACAATAAAATTAATGAAAAAATTAGAAAATATATAAGGGACCGTAGTCTAGTGGTTATGATGCCGCCCTGACTAGGCGGAGGTCCGGGGTTCAAATCCCCGCGGTCCCAAAATTTATAATTTTTACCTATAAGAATGTGATTGTATGGATAATCATAATATAGCACAAACATTCAATATATTGATCAAAATTTATTCTTAAAAAATGGTGCTCTCCATATTAGATTCTGAATTATTATCGTTAATATTATATGGATATTCTAAAAATATTCCAATAATAGAAGCTGCAGTAGAAAAAGAAAACATGTTACGTATAATTATAAAATTGTATAAATCTCCCAATTCTAAACTTAATATAAATAATAGTAGATATATCAATGTTCTTCATAAAAAAAGAATACTGTATATTCTTGAAAATACATATATTTTGTCGAAAATTGGTAAAGATATCGCTAGAAAACTTGAAAAAGAAATAGATATATACAGCAAATATTATTATGATATAGATCATAGAAATTTAAATTTAGATAAAATTTTGAAAATGTTATGCAATGAATTAATTGTAAGTGATAGTTCAAATAGGTATCATTTCTATCCAATTTTTCAAGTAATATATGAAAATTATAATAAACCAGCCTTAACCCCAAAACTTATCGGAAGACATGGAATTGTATTATTAGTTCTATATAATGGGGAAAATAAGTGTAATAAATGCAGGAATTGGGCATTATCACTAAAAGATATTAGATATTATCTACATAATAACTTATCCATAGATTGTTATAATAAATTTGGAAGAAAGATTGATGCTAAATATTTATCAATATATAATCTTGTAAAGCTAAGAGGTAATGAGGAGAATTATAGATATAAATTAACTGAATATGGATATAATGTTTCAAAATATATAATAAAAAATCTAATAACAGTATATAGATATTTGAAGAGAATATAAAACCCCAATAATATCTAAACATCAATTTCAACTGAAAAATTTTTAATTGTAAATGAAGTATGTTATGATATATTTTTATTTTTTACTATATAATAACTACTACTATGGAGAGAAAGTCACCATATTATTTACCAAATGTGGCACTAAAACTTGCTATAGAGTCTTATAAGAGTGAAACATCGATTTTATCAAAATTAGAGGAAAAATATAGTCCTGTTAGAGGAATTTTGTATATATTAGGAAAAAGAAATGGAGTAATATCACTATCCTCCGTTTATGAAGGCAAAATAAGTATATTGAATGATATTGGATTGCTAAGATGTTATAATAATGAATATTGTATAGTTACATCTGAAGGAAAAAACATATATGAAAGATTTCATAAGGAAAAGGATACTATTGATGACTTTTTAAGAGATTCTTATAGAATTGATATTAAAGATATTGATATGTATTACATTACAAATATAGGCTTAGATAGTTTATTAAAACTTCTTAGCAAACATGATTTTCCTAAACCAACAGGAAATATAGATCCCCTTATAGAAATATTATTTGTCAACAAACCAAAAAGTTTTACTCAAGCAATTTTAGGCACACGGTATATAGTGCCATTATTGATGTTATATAAAGGCACTTTATCATGTAAAACAAACGAACAATGTAAAAACTACTATACAAGTGAAAGATCTATTATAAGAAACTTAGAAAAAATGGGATTATATTTAAGGGGGTTCCCATTTAGACCATTACTCAAATATGGGTTAATTAAAAAGGTTGAAAGGATAAAATCCCGCATAAAAAGATACACATTAACACAACTTGGAATGAGGGTTTCTAAACATATAGCATTACAAGCATATATAGCATCTAACATTTAGATTATTTATTTTTAGATAAAAATCTATTAATGCTATAATAAAATATATTTTATGAAAAATTATTTGTTAAATGAAAAATATTTAGAAAATTATTTGAATAAGCTAGGTGTATCATTTCAAATTATTAAATATGAAAAACCTGTTATGTCTGCAAAAAATGCTGAAGAACATACTGATGGAATTGTTGCAAAGAGTATTATATTAATTTGTGATAATAAACCTTTATTATGTTTTTTATTGGGAAAGGATATGATTGATTTAAATAAAATAAAGAAATATTTTAATTGCAATGAAGTAAGATTAGCAAAAGCAAAAGAAGTAAAAGAAATTACTGGATATGACATTGGTTCTGTCCCACCTATTGGTTTAAAGCAAAAGATAAAAACAATTGTTGATAAAAAAGTAATAGAATTAGATGATAATCAAATAATATATTGTGGAGGTGGATCACATTATCATCTATTAAGAATTTCAAAAAGAGATTTACTTAAAATTATGGAATATGAAGTATATGATATTACGGTTTAATTTTCTTAAAAACTGCCTTTAATGGTAAGACACCCTTTTCATATTCTATCTCAGCAATTTTTACAGGATTATATTTTATTCTTTCCAAATCTTCTTTAGATAATTTTACCATAATTGGAGCTCCCATTGCAATTTGTAATGCTCTTGCACCAATTAATCTAGCCAAAGCAAACTTAGAAATATTATTCATTGTATTTTCTTTAATAAATAGTCTCTAAATTTTTCTGCTTCTGATAATAAATTATTAAATTCTTCTAAAGATATTGAACCTGATTTTCTTGTTTGTAATGCATTTATTTTATCTGATAACCCAATATGTATAATCATGTCTGCAGCTTCCTCTTCATATTTATTTGGATCTACAACAAATTTATCATCAATTTTTGCAAATGAAACCATTACTGGAATATTTTTATTTAATGGTAATTTCTTATTTGTTTTATTTTTTGGATTTATCTTATATTCTCCATTTTCTTTAATCAATTCTGGAAATTGTGTATTCATTAATGCACATACAGATGCTAAAGTTGATGCATCAACTATATTCCCATCATTATTTAATACATATATATCTAATAATACAGACCATACATATTTACCTGGCTCTATTACCAATTCTTTATCATTAATAAATCTAGATTCTCTCAATACTCTATCTACAATTCTTGAATATTCTATAGATTCTCCCGTAGGTCCTAAATCAACATTAATATCAGAAACTGGGGATAAATTTACTGTTGTTACTAGTATACCTGAATCTTCATTATCTTGAAACGGTTCTGATATTTCTAATTTTACTCCTGCTAAAATTTTTGTTTTTCCAAGTTCTAAATAACAAGATCCCTCTGCATTCTTTACATAATTTTTTATTATTTTTATATCTCTATATTCTAGCAAACCTCTTTTATCAATCCTATAATTTTCCTTTATAATTTTTCTAATATAATCTGTAATATTCTCTTCAAAATCAATATCCATTTATAAATGATTTATAAGATAATATTTATAAAAGTGATAACCAATATGCAAAAATTACTAACCCTAATGATATGATTAATATTATAAAATCTTTGATGGCTTCTTTTATGTCTTCATCCATAAAATAGAAATATAAAATCTTGAAAAAGAAAAAGTTAGGAAAAAGCCTTTACTGTAGTTTTGTTGCTGATGGATATCCGCTTACTGTTTGTTGTGTATTTACTCCTACTACTGTTGCACTATCAAATACATTTGCACTTACTCCATTTACTAAGTAATTTGCGAATAATTGTGTTGCTTGTGTTGTGTCATCTCCTGACCATCCGAATATTACTAATGTGTTTGGATATAGTGTTGATGACATTATTAATGCCATACCTGGTCCAAATGGTATTCCTAATTGTTGTAATACTGGTTGTAATTCTGAACCATATACATATCCATTATGACTATTAGCATATGATGCTAATTGTTGACCTAATGCTGAATTCATTTGTGATACATATTGTATTACTGCTTGTGCTGTTAATGTGTTTACTGCCGGACCTCCTACTAATACTAAATTACTCATTGTTGGTGTTACTTGTGAATCTAATATTACTTTTCCAATCAATGCTGTTGGAGTTGGTACTGGTACTGTTACTGTTTGTGTTACTGTTTGTTGAGTTGATGTTTGTGTTGTTGAAGATGGTAATGTAGATCCTGTTGGTACCAATCCTACATTAATTGTCAATGGTTGTGATGGTGCATATAATTGTATTGTTGGGTTAGATGATGAGGATGTAGTTTCTACTACATATACACCATTATTATCTAAGTATGCATATGTATTACTTCCAATTGTTACCAAACTAAATGGAATATTTAAACTAAATCCACTACCAGCACTACTACAATTTAATGACACTGTAATATTAGAAACTCTTGAATTGCCATAGTCGTTATAGAAAGTTACATTTACATGGAATG
>JAPWTW010000008.1 GCA_028275885.1 Candidatus Nanopusillus sp. | reverse complement strand
TTTTTACTATTAGGAGATTTTATTTTACCATTTTCTTTTCTTAAATCTCTGCCTTGATAAACAGATAATCCTCCTTTTTTGTATATATTTACCATTTTATTTTTATGATAAAAAAGATTTAAAAAATAAAGTGTAATAAAAAATAAAATACGCGGCGGTGCCCGAGCGGTCAAAGGGGTCGGGCTTAAGACCTTAGTTGGTAAGAAACCCGATGGGTTAGTCCCGTCAGGGGTTCAAATCCCCTCCGCCGCATTGAAATTATATTTTTTATAATTCTAATTATTGGTAAATTATTCATAGATTAATTAACTAATATATAAAGCAATATATAGCAATATAAAAGATTATGACTCATCTATGCATATACTTTCTATATATATTATTTTATTTGTATTAGTCTAAATTATGTCTAGCATAAAATATTTATAAACTAAAAAAAAAACAGATATAATATGTATATTAGATCTATATCTCCAATAGTAGCATCTATATTAATTATTGTTATTACAGTTGCAATTGCTGGATTATTTTATGCATTTACTTCTGGTATATTTGGTTCTTTAACATCTTCATCAAATAATTTAGTTAATCAACAATCTCAAATAGTATCATTTACTATAAATAATGTATATTGTTCAAATAATATAATATATTTTAATATCTATAATAAAGGAAATATACCAATAAATATAAATAATTCTCAAATAATATTTACAGATAATTATGGTAATACTATATCTATAAATGGAAGTAATATTATATGTAATAATGGAAATATAATACCTATAGGAAGTAATAGTTTATGTTATATAATAAATAATTATTTCTGTTATTATAGTTATATAGATTATATAAAAAGTACTAATTTTATATATAATGGAATAAATTATAATTATGAGATATTAAATAATAAATTTAATATAATATATCTTCCTAATTCTAGTAGTTATCAAGTAACATTATATAATACTCAATCTATTTCTACTCCATCTCCTTTTCAACAAGATATAGCAATATGTAATGGAAGTATAAATATTGGTAATAATTTTGCATATGTAAATAATTTAACATTATTTAATCAAATAAATCCAAATGGTCAGAATGTATTGTTCTTTAATCCAAATAGTAATCAATTACTTTATTATTCATGGTATGAAGGACAATTAAATTATAATGGAGTTACATGTGATGTTTGGTGGGTTAACATACCTCAAGGAATTCCTGCTAATAGTAATGTAACAATATATATGTATGTAGGAAATAGTAGTGCCAATTATTATTCTCAATATTATCCTTATGTAGGTGCTTCTCCTCAAGTAATTTCAGGATATGATAATGGTCAAGCTGTATTTATAGCATATGGATATTTTAATAATACATTTGATGGATGGAGTGGATATATCTTTACAGGATCTTATTCTCCTACAGCAACTTCTTATGGTATTGAAATGCTAAATAATAATGGTGATGAAGGTACTTATATTTTACCTCCAAATAATGGAAATATTCCTAAAATACCTTTAATTGTTGAAGAAGCTTGGTATTATACTGGAGGAGCAGATGCAAACATAATAGCATTGTTTGGAAATACAAACCAGCAATTTTCAGCTGGTACAATTGGATCTACTGGTGGTGGTTATACACCTGCATCTAATTTATCTACATTTGTACAATTTCAATATTGGTCTGGTGCTTCTCCACCATATTCTCAAGCAGTTATGCTAAAATCTGCAGTAACAAATCAATATTTAAATTATACATCTTTCCCAACATCTGGAGGAACAGTTTATTCATATTTAATCGTTAATTCGTCTTATGCACAAACAGGATATTATATTTATAATTCTAATCAAGTATGGGCTCCATTAACATTATTAGATACTTATCCTCTATCATATAATTCAAATTATGGAAATTATACATATGCTAATTTAAATTATAATCCATTTCAATATCCAACATTAGAAATTGGTGCAGGAACTGGTTGGGCTTCTTCATATCAATATGTTGAATGGGTTGTTGCTAGAGCATATCCTCCAAATGGCGTAATGCCTTCAATTTATATTATTGCTTATGCAGTTATTTAGTTAATTTTTCAATATCAGATAATTTAGATAATAATCCTATTATTTAAAATATATTAGAAATCTTTTCTAGTAAATTTAATTATTTCCATCAAAACAATTATTTCCATAATTACTGTTTATAATATCAAAACCTGGGGCGGGTGGGATTTGAACCCACGACCTTCCGGTCTTCAGCCGGACGCTCTCCCGGTCTGAGCTACCGCCCCTTCGATTATCAATATTTTCATTATTTATTTTTTAAATTTTTCAAATTATAAAACATTCTTTAATTTATAATGATAGAAAAATATTATCCAATATTAAATAATAGACCATTTCAAATTGATGTTGTAGAAAAAATATTAAACTATATTAATGAAAATAAAAAATTTATTTTATTGGATTCTCCTACAGGTTCAGGTAAAACAATTATTGCATTAGTAATTTCTGATTATTTGGCAAAAGAAGATTTTATAACTCATATTGCTGTAAGAACAACCGAAGAAATAAAAAGATATTTAGAAGATTCATTTAAAATAAATACAATATTAAGGGTATATCCAAATAAAAAGAAAACATGTCCAATATTTTTTAAATCAAATTTATCTGGAGAAGAAATAATATGTGCAGATTGTATATATAAAAAATCTTTATATGATCCAGAAGAATTATATAAAAGATTAAAGAAATATAATTATAATTTTATTAAATTGACAAAAATAGAATATAAAAAATATTTAAAAAAGAAAGATGTAAAATGTATATATCATTCTTTTAAGAAAATTGATTCAAATATTTATATTTCAACATATCCATATGTTTTTAATCAATATTTAAATGAAGTATTATCTTTAGAGGGAGAACCTGATTTTTTAATAATGGATGAATCCCATAATTTATTAACATCAATTATAAATCCTATTTCAATATCATTTAGAAAATATATAGAAAAAGGTATTGGAAAAAGAAATGAAGAAAATTTATTATTCCAAGATTTAATAAAAGAATTAGAAATTATAAAAAATGCTTTAAATATACCTGAAAAAGATTTTGAATTAATAAGATATAATTTAATGAAATTTTCAGATGAATTATTATCATTTATAGAAAATGTAATTGCAAAGAAATTTAATACAAGGGATATATATTTAATAAAAGAAAGAATGGAAAAATCTTCAAAAGAAATATATATAGATAGAGAAAAATTAAAGGAAATATTTGATTCTAATGAAAAATTATTGGATAATTTATCATTTTATTGGGAAACATATAAAAGGTATGTTTCAAAAAATAATATTAAATTACCAAAGAAAAGATGGAATATAAATAAAATATTAAAGTTATATTATTATATAAATTCTGAAGATATTTTTTGGATATTAAATTTATTTAAATTAGAAGGATATATAACAAAATTTGAAAAAATAATTAAAGTATTTGATAATTATAAATCAGTAATATTAATGTCTGGAAGTAATTTTACAAAAGAAAGTTTTCAAAAATTATATAAAATAAAAGATGTAGAATATATTAAAGTTGATATAAAATATGGAAAAAAAGATTATGAAGTATTATATAATTTTTCTTCAAGATATTCGAAAAGAAATGATAAAAATAATATAGAAAATTTAATAGGAGATATAAAATTTATTGCAAATAATTTAGAAAAATATCAATTATATATGTTTCCTTCATATTCTTTTATGATAAACATATATGAAAAATTAGATATAAAAGATAGAATATTTTTAGATGATGGAGAGAAACCATTAAATAGAATATTAAAAACTGATAAAGATTTAATATTTACATATGCAAGATCAAGATTTATAGAAGGAATTCAGTTAGTAAAAGATAATCAATCATTATTAAAGGTAATTGTAATTGTCGGAAAACCGTATCCCCCACCACCAAATGCATCAATATTAATATATAAAATAATTAAGGATAATAATTTGGACTATAATGAATTAGCAGAAGTACTAAAGGATATAAATATTAAACAAGTAATTGGAAGAGCAATAAGATTTCCAAATGATTATGTTAAAATATTCTTTATAGATGATAGATATAAAAAGGCAGAAATTAAAAAATATTTGCAATAAAAGATTAAAAGAAATTTATAATATTCTTATTTTCTATTGCATTTTTGTTTCGTCTTTTAAATTACGAAAGGTTCTGGAGATACGCATTTTCTTATTATTATATTGGTTGTATATCATTCATATCTTAATGCAACCATTGGATCAATTCTAGAAGCCTTTATTGCAGGCAATGTTCCAGATAGAATACCTATGAAGAAAGGAAGTAATAGGGAAAGGACTATTAATTGTACGGTAATATATGGTTGGAATTCAACAAATCCATAGAATGATAATATCATAGAAGCTATGTATGATGTAAAAAATCCAAATATTATTCCTAGAATACCTCCCAACAATCCAATAAATCCAGATTCTAATAAAAATAAAATTAATACTTCTGAATTTTTCATTCCTAAAGCTTTTAATAACCCAATTTCCTTATATCTTTCTAAAACTGATGTATACATTGTATTTACAATATTTATTGCTGAAATTAATATGGATATTGATGCAATTATTAGTGAAAATAAAGATATTGCACCGATAATTCGATCTATAATTTGTTTAATGGATTGTGCAGTTACTATGGTGTATGTTTGGCCTTTTAGTGAATTTATATAATTATTTATAGAGTTATATGCCATATTAAAATCATAAACAAGTACAATCAAATAGTTATAATTTATATTTCCAAACAATCTTTCATATACACCTTCTGGAAATAAAATAATATAATCTATTTGTCCCCCTGTTTGTTTAAATATTCCTACTACCTGACATCTTTGTCCAAATATATTTATATAATCTCCAACATGTATTTTCTGATTATTTAATGATGGAGAATTCGCAATTTGGTATCCCAAATTAACCTGACAGTTATTATTGTTTGTTATAAAGGTTCCTTCAGAAATATCATAATTTACATATCTTAAATAGTTCACATCTTTTGTATTGATAACCAATACATTAGCCGGTATTTGATAATTATTATAATTGATTACTGTAGAAGTTAGGTATGTTTTTATAACCTTTTCTACCCCTGGTAGTGTTTGAATATTTTGAATAAAATTGTTTGTAAAATATCCAGAAATAGTATTAAAAAATCCAACTCTTGCACCAGGATAAATAAATATTACTTTACCCCCAAATTTATCTAGTTCATTTTGAACATAATATTGTAAACCTTGAGATAATGCAATTAATGTAAATATAGTGGCTATACCAATTGTAATTCCTAATGATGTTAAAAAAGTTCTCAGCTTTTTAGTCTTTAAATATTTAAATATTAGAAATAAATAATCATTGATTTTCATTTTTCTTTTTCATTATGTAATATATTATACCTGTAAAGATTAAAATTAGTGCTATTATACTAATTAAATTATTTTCAGAAGATCTGTTATAATAAATATTGTATCCTAAATCTTCTAGAGAGGTATTATAAAGCATCGAGTATCTATTTCCAAAAATATCAGTATAATATATTTGTATATATATGGTTGTATTTGGGTAACAATTATTATTTAGTGTAAATATAACAGCATTTGAATTTCCAGGATCTAGTTCTCCAATATATCCTTGATTTGGGGAAATTGTGCATTTATCAGAGCTGTAAGCATCTATATACATATTATATGCTGGTGCATTTCCATAATTGAATACATTAAATGTTAATGTTTTAGAACTATATAATCCTGATAAAGTTATGTTTGGATATGCATTTATATTTTCAACAATGTATCCGCTTAAATTATATAATACTGAATTTGAATAATATTGAATATTAAAAGGAATAATTATAGTTCCATATAGATTGTTATTTATAATCACCTTTATTGGAATATTTATTTTCTGTCCTGGTAGTATATTACTAATGTAGATATTATTATTTACAATTGAAATATTCTTAGAGGTAAATGTTAATGAAATATCAGATATATTTGAATTTGTAGGATTATATAATGTTAAATTAATTATATTTTCTCCAATATTTAGGTATTCAATATCATATAAAACTTCTAATCTATTATTTGATGGTAAAATTGGTACATTAATGAATGTTGTATAATTATTAATATTTCCCAATGAGTCTTGATAAATTGTAGATAAAGGTATTGTACAATAATTATTTGCATAATTTGATGGAATCAATAATTGGAAATTAATTAATGTAGAACCTGACAAATTATCTAAATATATTGAAGAAGGTTCTAATGAACATGCAGAAAAATTTGATCTAATTAATACATTATATATTTCTCCACCATAATTTGTTATATTTAATATTAAATTTGCAATACTTCCATAATAATTATTTGAATAATAATAACTACTGATTGTTATATATGGAAGATTTTCAACAATTATTGGATATATTTGTGAAATTTCACCAACTCCATTATTGTTTGAATAAGTTCCATTTATTATTATAATATAACTTCCAGGATTACAATTTTCATATAGATTTAATGAAGTACAATAAGAATCTCCCAGATTTAAATATGGGATATAAATTGAGGATTGATTTGAATATATACAATTGGGATAATATATATTTAAATTAATCATATTTGCTTGAGATAATCCATTATTTATTATACAAACACCCAAATTTATATTGCTATTAGTTTTTACTATTGTTGGAGATATTTTTGTAATGTTTATTTGTAAAGATTTTACACTAAAAAATAAAAGAATTAATAAAAATATATAGATAAATTTTTTCATAGGATTATTATATTTAAAAAAGTATTTATAAATTATTTTAATAGCTCTATTGTTTCATCAATTGTAGCATTATCTTTTAATATTTTTCCATTTCTTATTACTACTATCCTATTGGTTTTTTCTGCTACTCTTAAATTATGTGTTACTATTATAATAGTTTTATTTTCATCTTCATTTAATTTTTTTAATATATCTAATACTTCATTTGCTGATTTTTCATCAATATTTGCAGTAGGTTCATCTGCTAAAATTAATTTGGGATCTTTTGCCAATGCTCTAGCAATAACTACTCTTTGTTGTTGTCCTCCAGATAATTGATTTGGATAATTATATAATCTATCTCCCAATCCTACATTATTCAACAATTCTCTTGCCTTTTCAAGATTACTATTTCCAGAAATTCTTAAGCTAATTTGTACATTTTCCAATGCATTTAGATAACTAAATAGATAATATTGTTGAAATATAAATCCAATATATTTTTTTCTAAATTCTGATAATTGATTATCATTTAATTTTGATATATCTTTACCAAATAAATATACTTTTCCTTTTGTTGGTCTATCCAAACATCCCATTATTGCCAGTAATGTAGACTTTCCAGATCCCGATGGTCCAACTATTGATAAAAATTCTCCTTCTTTAATTTTTAAACTTACATTGTCTAATGCTTTTATAGGATATCCCCCAACATAATATACTTTTTCTACATTTTCTAATTTAACTATCATAATTTAGTATATTTTTCAATTTCAAAAATATTTATTATTTTCGGAACATCAATTTCAGGATAATACCAAGCTAGTTTTAATGGATATGGTGGATAATATGCTTTTTTAAATAATTTTATATTTAATTTATTTTTTATTTGATATAGATTTGTATTTTTATCATCTATATATACTATATCTTTATCTATATCTTTTAAATATTCAAATACATCAATAAGTGTTTTAAATTCTTCTGTTCCATATATAAGTATATCTCTAAAATATTTATCCAAACTGGTTTTCTTAATTCTTTTTACTTTAATATCTTTTGTATCATCTTTAGATGCTACTAAATATAAATCTTTATTTTTATATTTTTCTAAAAATTCTATAGTTCCTGGTAATATTATTTGATTTTCGGTCCTAATTTTCCAATAATATTCAATTATTTCATCTGGATTATCTTTTATTAAAAATCTTATCCATTTTCCCCTTTCAAATATCCCAAAATAATCTCCAAGATCTTCTACTGCAAGCATTGCTTCAGTAAATCCTTCATATAAATTCAATTCTTCTCTTATTTTTTCATAAATTAAGGGTATAATTGTATAGCTATCTACGAGTGTTCCATCATAATCTAAAGAAATTATCATTTAAAATACTTCTTGATCCAATAATATTTTATATCTTAATATATCTTGAGTAATTAGTACAATACTATTATGTAAAATTTTTTGTATATCTAATATTTTAATAAATGTTCTATATTCTTCTTCTTTTAATAAAGGTCTTTTAATTTCTTTTTCATTAAATTCTTCCAATTCTTCTACCAATGTTTCTAATTCATTAATGCTATCTTTTAATTTATTAATATTTCTTTTAATATCTTTAATGATTCTTAATTCTCCTTCATTTAATCTCTTATCATGATCTATTGCATCTTTTTCAGGATCCATAAAAAATAAAAAACTATTGGAATTTATAAGTTTACTTCTATTTTTTCATTATATTCTCTTTCAATATTCCAGATCTTAATATCTTTAGTATACATCTTCTTTGGTTCTTTAGTACTATCATCTAGTACAATTACAATTGTACCTGTTATTAATTTTCCGGTTCCAATTGATTCTTCTATTTTAAATCCAAGCCTTTGTATTAATTTTGTTATATCTTTCTTATATTTATCTATTATTTCCCTATTATTTGCTGCTATTGCTCCATATACATTTGTAATAAAACTCCTACCTGTGGGATTTACTGGCCTTAACAATTCTATAGATATTTCCATTATGAATAGTTATATTAAATATATAAAAGTTTTCTTTATAGATTATCAATGAAATTTTTGGTAACTTCAGATCCCCATCTACCAACGTATTATAAAGAGTTTTATGAAAGTTTAAATAATATCAATGAAAAATTAGACTTTATCATATTATGTGGGGATATAATTGATAATAAAGAATATATCTATATAAAAAAATTATATTATTTGTTAAACAGCAAATTTGGAAATATAAAGATATTTTCAACTTTTGGCAATAATGAAGCATCTTTTTTATTAAATGGGGAAAAAGACAAAGATTTCTATAGAAAAGAATACAATTTTATTAATTGGTTAGATTATGAATATTATGATTTGGGAGAATATTATTTATTGGGATTTGAAGGCTTTCCAGAAAGAACATGGAAAATGGTAAATATTAAAAATATAAAAGAATATTATTATAAGAAATTGGAAAATATATTTAATAGTTTAAATAAAAAAATAATAGTTTTTTCTCATTATGGCTTATCAAGAGATACTGTTTTTGGAGATCCTGCACCAGAATGGTCATTATATTCAAAATATATAGAGAATTTAATTAAAAAATATTCTAATAAAATTATTTATGGATTTCATGGACATGCTCACCATTCAAAAAATTATAAAACAAAGATAAATAATACTGAAATATATAATGTTGCATTTCCATTACATAAAAAACCTTTAATTTTTGAAATATAATTATTTATTCTGTTATAAGATATAATATTTTTTGAGATTATTATTTTAATATTGATGTTTGATATTTTTAATTTTAGTAGTTAGTATCACCTTCTGCAAAAATATTTGTAGCTATAATAAACTAAAAAATATATATTGTAGGATTATTTATAAATGCCGCCGCGGGGATTTGAACCCCGGACCTCCTGGTTTCCCACAAACTCATCGATTTTAATGGTTATGAGCCAGGCGCTCCAACCCCTGAGCTACGGCGGCTTAATAAATTCCTTATTTTTAATTTTATAAGATTATTTACAATTTTAAATTTAATGGCTGAAAAGGAGAGATGGGGTATTGCATATATATATTCAAGTAAAAATAATACCATAATTCATATTACAGATATAACCGGTAGTGAAACAATTGCATTTAGTTCTGGTGGTAGGGTTGTTTTAGCTCAAAGATTAAAAGGTACCCCAACTGCTGCAATTTTGGCTGCAAAACAAGCTGCTCAAAAGGCTTTAGAAAGAGGTATAACTGGTGTTCATGTTAGGGTAAGAGCGCCTGGTGGACATAATGGTCCATGGGTTCCTACACCATCTGCACAATTTGCAATTAAAACATTAATTACTTCGGGATTGAAGGTTGGAGTTATAGAAGATGTAACTCCAATTCCTCATGATCATTGTAGAAGGAAAGGGGGAAAGAGAGGAAGGAGATTATAATTTTTTATAGAATTTTCTTTAATATTTTCTTAATTAACCTTTTTATTGCATATAAATAAAATTTAATTTTTTTCATTTGCTTTTTCCTCTAAAAATTTTATTAAATTTCCTATATCTTTTTCATATATTAATCCACCAGCTGCTTTTGGATGTCCACCGCCAGTTATCCCATATTTTTTTGCAAATTCTCTCATTAATATTCCTAAATCATATTTTCCTGATCGATTCCTTAAAGATATACTATATCTCCTATATTTTCCCTTAAATAGTTTTCCAAATAATTTTTCTTTTAAAGACAATACTAATATTATTTTTTCAGGATAAAATGATGATAATATTGTGGATATAACTGAAGATTTATCAGCTTTGTATACTAATAATTTTTCAGATTCGTATATTTTTTTAGCACTTTTTAATCTATCATAATATTTTATTGCTTCATTCTTTAATTTTTTTATATCAAATTCTTTTATAAATTCTTCAATATTCAATGCTTTATCAATATTTTTTGATATTTTATAAGGATCAGATATTAAAAATAGATAAAAATATAATATATATGGGACATAAAAGTATTTACTATTATAAAAACTATTATAATTTTTTAATAAATCATTTAATAATTCATTATCATTTTCTAACATAAAATCTCCTACAGCTCCAATAGATGCTAATAATGAATATTTCGAAAATTCTTCACCGAACAAAGTTTTTCCAATTCTATATACAATACTTGTTGTGCATATTTCTAAATTAAATAATGCTCTTACATCAAAATATATTAAATTGTGTGGTAAAACTCTCGGAATACTTCTTTTATGATGATCTAAGTATATTATCTTTATCTTTTCATGTCTTTTAGAAAAATTAATTAAATATTTGTCATCCATTGGAGTATCTAAAAATATTATTGTATTTATTGTTTTCTTATTAAATATTATTCCATCTAATATTTTTATCAAATCTAAATTATTTTCTCTATTAATTCTAAAATATTCCATATATTTTTTATTTAATTTTTTCAATATTATTTTAATTAATCCTAGTGACATCTTTCCATCCAAATCGGAATCCGCTATTATTAATATTTCTTCATTTGAATTTTTTATCTCTTTTGCAATATTTGAAAAATCCATTTAATATTGAAATATAATAATATTTAAAAATATAGGGCCCCGATAGCTCAGTGGTAGAGCGGTGGACTCGTAATCCACAGGCCCGGGTTCAAATCCCGGTCGGGGCTATCTTCTATATCTATAATAATAATTTCTATAGTAGTTTCCGTAATTATATCCATAATAATCATAATAATTATTATAATTTTGTTGATTATATTGCAAATTACTCTCAGCAAAGTTATTTATATATTCTTCATTAATCTTTCCTTCAAATTTTTCTTCTTCTTCAGCGAATTTAGGCACTAATTTATCTATTACATATATAACAAAATACACCAATGGGTAAAAAATTATTACTGCAAGAAAATTTATATAATTAAATTCTATTATTCCATATATAAATGGTGTAAACATAATTTGAAAATATGCAAAAGACCCAGTCCTTCCCAATATTTTTGCAATCTTCTTTCTTTTTATGGATGTTAACAATGTAAAGATAGACAATGATAGGAAAAATGTTGTTAAAATCAATTTATTATGATCATCGAATTCATGATGCAAATATAGATGTCTTAACCAATCTACAGAAACCCATGAAAATATAATACTATTTGCTAATGAGTGTCCATATGTAAATCTCTCTCTTTCTATTAACAATTCCATTGAAAACCATACTATATAAACTGGATATGTAATCCATATAATTTCTACATTTGTAAGTGTAGATACAAATATTGTTAAGAATGCTTGAAACAATGATAATATATCTATCGTCATTATAATTAAGTAAAAATCTTGAAATATTAAAATGTTAATTTTTTAAATATATATTCTAGAAAGTAACAATTATGGATCTAAACATATTCTATATACTAATTGCAATATTTAATATACTAATATCTATATGGAATGCGTATAATGCAGGAAAAGCTTTAGAATATATGAAATTAAATAATATAGAAAGTGATTGGCCAAGAATGGTTGCATATTCTGCATTAATATTGTCATTTGCTGGTGCAGCATATGGTAATGTATCATTATTATCAATTGTAGCATATTATTTAGGATATATTGATATATATACATTATTAGGAGTTCTTTCATTTTCATTTTTAGTATTTGGATTTCTAATAATATTATTTGGAATTGTTATAACTATTAATAGTATAATTGTTGCATCAAAAACAAAAAGGTTTTTTGATATATTTATTGCAGCATATAATAGTATCGCTACTATTTGGAATATATATGCCTATATACGAGGATTTTCTATAGCATTTAATATATTAAAAAATCAGTTTAGTAGTGAAAATAGAAATTCTCAAGGAGTATTTATTTTAGTAGTAATTGCTGCAGTGTTGATTGCAGTATTTATGGTATATGGAGCATATAAATATGGTAGGGCCTCTGTATATAAGGTAGAAAGATTGTTTGTACAACCATCTCCAATAGAAAGTTAATGAAACATTTACAATTTTTGGGAAAATATATAGATGATATAATAAGGGGAAATAAAAATTTAACTATAAGATTATCAAAAGCAAATTTAAAACCTGGAGATATTTTTATTTTGCATGCTGGTGGAAAAGTAATTGGAAAATTTAGGGTAAAAAATATATATACAAAAAAATTATATCAAATAACAGATGAAGAGGCAAAGAGAGATGGTTATAATAATAAAGAAGAATTGATAAATGATTTAAAAAGAATATATAAAAGATTAGATTTAAATAGAGAAGTTGCAATTATAGAATTTGAGCCTGTAGAAATAATAAATAATATATCTTCTGAAGAATTTGCTTGGGGCGGAAAAAAGATTGATTTAATTGAATTAGCAAAATTAATATTAAAATATGATGAAAAATTAAATGAAAAAGAAAGGGAACTATTAAATATATTAATTGAAAGTGGAAGTTTAAGAAAAGCTGCAATTAAATTGGGTGGATTAAATAAAAGATATATAATTAGAAAAGTATTAAAGAAAGGATTTTATAGATTAAAGGAAAAGAAAATTATATAAGATTTTCTTGTTTTAAATTTATTTTTAACTTTTTAACAAATTCATCATAATTATTTATGTCTAATAAAAAACCTCCAAAATTATCAAA
The DNA here is from genome assembly GCA_028275885.1 of Candidatus Nanopusillus sp. GTDB lineage: Archaea > Nanobdellota > Nanobdellia > Nanobdellales > Nanobdellaceae > Nanobdella. The sequence continues at coordinate 5,757 of JAPWTW010000008.1, read as the reverse complement.
ACTAGAATAATAAATTAAATTATTGTCAAATAACTTTTTCAATATATTGTTTATTAACTTTTTGTTTTCATCTCTGTTTGTTCTGATTATCCCCCTATAAAAATTATTTACTTTATATAGCAAAAGAAAAACTTTTCCATTTATTATATTCTCTTTAATTAGAAGATTTAATAATAAAGATAAAAAGTATCCATTTCCATAGTTTTTTTCAATTGTTATTATCTTTAATCCATTTTCATCTTTTATTTGTATATTATTATTTATTATATCATATAATAATTTTGAAAATTGTAGTCTTAAATTATTTTCAGATTCCTTTAAAATATCAATATTATATTTTTTAATGAAATATAATATCCCTTCTCTTTTATTATTTTCAATTAATCCCTCAATATCGTATAATAATTCTAATAGATCTCCAATCTCTTCATTTCTATTAATCTTATATATTTCACTTACTAAATCATCTGTTCTTTGTAAATTATATTTTATTTTTAATTTTATTATACTGCTAACCAGTTTTTTAATATCCTCTTCAGATAAATCTTTATAAAATACATTTGCAGTTCCTTTATCTTTTATATTTAACTCTTTTATTAGTTCTAAAGCTTTTTCATCGCTTCCAGTAATATTTGGAATATAAAAATTAAATGGAGAACTTAATACTTTATATAAGGGTTTTATAAATATACCCGGAAGATTTATTCCAGTATATTTTGATAATATTTCTCTGTCAATTAATTCATTTAATATTTCATTGTTTGGTTTATCAAAATCATATAAATTTCCAACTAATGATAAATATAGAATATTTTTATCATATGGATTCAGACTTTGATATAGATAATATAAGATATTTGATGTTGATATTTCTTTATAACCATCTAAATTAAAAATATTTGGATTAAGATTTACAACATTATTTAATTCAATATCTTTTACTATTAAAGAATGATGATCAATTATATATATTTTTTTATTTAAATCCTTATTCAATTTTATTACATCATCTAAAAATATGGATCCAGTATCTAAGAATATTATATTATCATATTCATATCTATTTTCACCCAAAAATAAATTATTGATATCTCTTTTGCTTATGTAATCTAAAAATGTTATGTGGACTTCAGAATTTTTTTCATATAAATATTTTAATAAAAATATTAGAGAGGATAAACCATCAGGATTTAGCGAAGATATAATAAGAAAATTTTGTTTATTTTCTACTGCCTTATTTATTCTATTAGATATTTCTTCTATATAAGATAGAAATCTATTATTCATGAATATCCATACATCTTTGCTATATCTCTACTATACTCAAATGTTTGTGGTAATTTTTTATTTCTTTTATAATATTTTATTAAACTTTTTACTCTATTTTCCAGTTCTTCTAATTTTTTCTTTGTTACCATATCTTTTTTATGTAATTCTAAATGTTTTAGCATTCTATTTATTTTTTTAAATAAATATAATAGATCTTCTGGTATTTCTTGCTTTAAATTTAATTCTTTTGTTGCATATTTTACTAATTTTTTATTTAATATTTCTTTAACCTTTATACCATATTTTTCTTTTAATTCTTTTCCAATTTGTGATGGTGTATATCCTTTATTCCATAATTCTTTTATTATATCATTAATTTGTTCTTTCAATATTTGATTATTTTCCATACTAGTTTAAATGAAAAAAATATTGAAAAAATTATCTTTCATATGTACCTATAAAGTATCCATATCCGACAATATCTTCTTCTTTTACATGTTTAATAAAATCTTCAAAGTACCATCCATCTATATATAATTCCTTATTTAGAAATAATATTATTGTATAATATCTATGTTTACCATGACCTTTTGGAGGACATGGACCATCATATCCAATTTTTCCGAAATCATTTTTACCCTGAATAATTTGTATATCATCTATTTTAACAATTCTTTCTTTTTTAATTCCTGGAGGTATACTTTTTATTGGTTTATTTATATATGCAATCCAATGTCTAAATATACCACCAGGTGCATCTGGATCCTCTACAAATAATAGCATACTTTTTGCATTATTTGGTATTTCTTCAATTACTATTGGAAATGATATATTTTTTCCTTCACATGTATAATCCTTTGGTATTTTTTCCAAATCTCTAAAAGAACTTGAATATATATTTACTTTTATTGCATTGTTAGGTATTTTTATATCTAATATTTCCATAAAGTATATTTATTTAAAAATTTAATATATTTATCTTTTATGATGAGAATCTAAAATCTGAAAGATGATGATTTGTCGGTCTACTGATTTATAAAATTATTTAAAAATATTTTTAATATGACTGTTTTGAGAGAATATGAATATGAAGATCATACTGCAGATATAAAGATTGTTGGTTATGGAAATACACCAAAGAGAGCAATTGAGGCATTAATATTGGGAATGTTTAATATTATATATGATAATGAAAAAGTTGAGAAAAAAGAATCAAAACAATTTGTAATTGAAGGAAAAAATGTATTAGAAATTATATATAATGTTGCAAGGATATGTTTAGAGGAGGTTTTTTATAAAGATAAGTTTGCTATAAGGGATATAAGAGTAAAAAACCTAAAGAAAGTTAGAGTTGAAAGTAAGAAATATAAATGGGTATGTAGATTTGAAGTTTATGGAGAAAAATATGATAAAGAAAAACATGGATTTAAAAAAGAAGTTAAAGCAGTTACATTGCATGATATAAATATTACAAAAATAATGAAAACTTATTGGAGTGCAGAAATTGTTGTTGATGTTTAACTTTCCTGTTCTTTTTTAGCTTCAAAATATTTAAATAATGGTATATTTCCAATTAAATAATATAATAGATCTAATATTATTGCAATAGATAATACAAATGCAAATTCATCAACTGATGGTTCTGGTACTATAAAATATAATAGAAGTAATGTATATAATGCAATAACTTCCATTAACATTCCAACCCTAAATGACATTCTTACCCTTTCAATAAATGGCTTATCCTTTTCTTTTACTACATTTGTTGATAATACTACATTATTATCAATTGCAAATCCTAAAATCATTAACATTGCGATAAACCCATTTGCTCCTATAGGATATTTTGTTATAGATAATACTGCCAATAATCCAACAACATCAAATAATATTGTAGATATTATATTTAAGGTAATTTTAGAGGCTCTAAATGCTATAAATATTATAAATGCTGTAATTATCATTGCTAAAATTACAAAGAATAAAAATTGATTAAATATAAGATTACCTACTAAGGAACTATATTGTTGTATTGATATATCTGTAGGTAATATGTTAATATTATAATTTTGATTTAGTAAATTAATTAATAATGTTCCATTAATCTGGTTTCTTGATTCAATATAAATAATATTTGGCGTACTATATAATACATAATCTGTTATATTCATTTGATTCAATATATTTTGTATTTCGGATGTTGTTATATGATAATTATTGTTTATTAATGTTACATAACCTCCGGAAATTGTAATAGATTTATTAATTATGTATCCATATTTTAAGTAATTGAATAATATTATTCCGATAAACATTACAAATATTGCTATAGAAATCAATAGAAACTTCTTATAATTATTTTCTATAAACGACAAGATTTTTATTGATATGTCCATTTTTTTACATATTCTTAAAAAAACATATAAACTTATATTTTTCATAATAGGTATATGAGGTCTTTTAATTATTTAGTAGAAATAATATTGGTTGTATCTTTAATATTAGTATTCTTAATAAATTTGCAATTCCCTCAAAATCCTTCATATTATATAAATGAATTTAATAAAAAATATACATTATATACAGCTTTAGCAAATACTTATAATGATAAATTTCTTAGTTTTTTAGAAACAAATCAATTTGATGTATTAGCCTCAATATATAATAGTATGTTATCAAGTCATTTTAATTATTATAATTTAAAGCAAACAATAGATTATAGTCTAAATTTTTATAATACTTATAATTCAACATGTTATGAATTTTTATTTCCATTTCCATATCTAGGAAGTAATTTATTATATTCACTAAATATAAGCGGACAGGTTAATAACTTTTTCTTAATATATAATTCCCAAGGAAAAATATGTGGAAATATTACAACAAGTAATGATTGGTATGGAATAATAATATCTAGTTATTCTTCCAATAATTTATCTATATATTTAAATTTAACAAATGTAACAAGTTTTGTTAATTATACTGTTGATCCATATTCATTCTATGTATATAATGCTGATTTATATCCAATACAAATCCAATATTTAAATGTATCATATATTAGAACATCTAATGGATATATTCCTATGATAAATATATCGTTAAATTTACCTAAAGGATATAATCAACCAATAATGATATTATTTAGAGCTGCAAAAAATAATTTTAATTATTTAAACTTAACAAAAAATTATCAATTGGTAGATAATTTACCTGCCCAATTAGCACAATATTATGTATTTCCATTTAGTTGGGAAACATTATATATTTCTTCTCAATGTTTAGATCAATCACCGGTTATATCTTTTACAAATAGTAATCAATATTTTAATTTAACAAATTCATCATATTATCCACCAACATTATCTGGAAATACGTCAATAACTGTAGTTGCTTGGATTTATATTAATAGTTATTATTCCTCTTCTTGTGCTTCTGGAGAAAATTATATAAGCGCAATAGTTCATTTATCTGGATTAAATAATTATACTGGTTCTACTTTTAGACAAATAATTTTACCAAACAACAGTCAATATTATTTAGGAATAGATATAAGTAATAGCGTGGGATATTTACCAAATTATCCTTTACCAATGAATCAATGGGTATTTGTTTTTTGGGGATATAATAATAGTAATGGGCAATTTTATGGAGGATTTATAAATCAAAGCGGAATATATTATGGTCAATTAGTACCATATCCTGGTTGGCCATCTCTTCAGCCTTTAAATTTATATTATCCACCAAATGAAACAATATATTTAGGAACTCCTACAACAATGTATCCTCCTCAATGTACATTTTTAGGAAATATATACGTAATTGCATTTTACAATCAACCATTAACAATAGAACAATTAAAAAACATATACTATTCAGGAGATTTTAATTATTATAACCCAATATTAATTTACTATGGTAAAAACTATGATCCAAATACGGGAATATTATATGGAAATGGACCAAATTATAATATGAGAGCATATAATAATCCACAATCTATAAATTTTGTAGAACCATATTCCCAATTAATAATAGAGTATTCAATTCCTCCAAATTACCGAGATAATGTATTATCTTCAAATATAAATATTAGCCAATGTTACCCTGTAAATGTTTATTATTCAGATCAATTAATACCGATAATATTGTATAATTATTGGAATTATTTTAATGTAAATCCAGTACCAAGTGGATATAAATATTATAGCAGTATAGTTTATCCATATGGCCTAGGATATTCTAAATTTTCAATATATGGTTCGTAGTCAATTATATTTGTATTCAATTGTTGTATTATTATTAATTTTATTTTATTTTGTTTCTTACTTAAATTTATTAAACAAAGAATTCCAGTTTTATTCAGATACCTTTCCGCAATATGGAGAAATATATAAATTATTATATGGAAATGAGGTATTCGAAAATATATTAAATCTGTATGGATCTACATTAATTCCATTTACTGTTTATTATAATTGTTCATAT
>JAPWTW010000005.1 GCA_028275885.1 Candidatus Nanopusillus sp. | reverse complement strand
GTCCAGATTGAGGGCTGCAACTCGCCCTCATGACGGTGGAATCCCTAGTAATCGGGGGTCACTATTCCCCCGGTGAATACGTCCCTGCCCCTTGCACTCACCGCCCGTCAAGCCAACCGAGTCGTTTTCTGGTGAGGCCCGTTAAAAACGGGTCGAACCAGAAAACGGCGAGGGGGGCTAAGTCGTCACAAGGTAGCCGTAGGGGAACCTGCGGCTGGATCTAGTTAATTCCGCTGCAATCCCCAAATAAAGTTTTCTTATATTATAAAATAATGTTTGAAATAAAACATAGAGATGGAGCTGGAAGAATAGGAATTATCAAATATAAAAATAAAAAATTAGAAACTCCTCTACTTTTGCCAGTTATAAATCCATATAAAAATATTTTACCAATAGATATAATAAAAAAATATAGAATTAATGCAATAATTACAAATGCATATATTTTATATAGAAAAAAATTCGATGGTGATATACATAAATTCTTAAATTTTGATGGAATTATTGAAACTGATTCTGGATCATATCAAATGTTGCATTATAAAAAAGATTTAGAAATAACAAATATAGAAATTATTAAATATCAAATAAAAATAAACTCTGATATACTAAATGTTTTAGATATACCTACAGATATTGATAAATCAAAAGAAGAGGCTGAAAAAGAATTAAATATTACAATTGAAAGAATAAAAGAAGGAATAAAATTAAAGGGAGATAAATTAATTAATGGAGCAATACAGGGTGGAATATATGTTGATCTAAGAAGAAAAGCTGCTGAATATGTAAAGAATTTAGATGTAGATATATTTGCAATTGGTACAATTGTCCCATATATGATAAAATATAATTTTTATAAATTACTAGAATTAGCAATTGAACCAAAGATTTTATTACCATTTAATAAACCTATCCATTTATTTGGGATGGGTCATACATTAATAATTCCATTATCAATATATTTAGGTTTTGATATATTTGATTCTGCTTCATATATATTATTTGCTAAAGATAAGAGAATATTAACACCATATGGTACATTTAGATATGATGAAATAAGAGACTTTTATATTGAAACAAAAAACAACATATACCATATAGAAGAAATAAAAGATTATAATAATGAAGAATTAATAAGAATATTAGCAGAACATAATTTATATAGTTTAATTAAAGAAATTGAAATTGCAAAAGATGCTATAAAAAATGAATATTTAACGGATTTAGTATTAATTAAGGCACATACTCATTATTCATTATATAAGGCAACAAGATTAATTTTAGAGAAATATTATAATTATTTAAAATCTTTAGAACCAATAAGGAAGAGATCTGGAATATTTTATGGGGGAGAATTAAATGAAATTAGAGTAGATGTTAAGAGAGCATTAGAAAGAATAAATGAAAGAGTTGATAAAAAAGATATTGAAGATATATTTGATTACGTATATCCATTTAATTCATTTAAAAATGTAAAATGAATATATATGAAAAATTAACAAAAAGGGAGATTAGAATTTCAAAAAAATTCAAAAGAAATTCTAATATAAATATAATTGCATTAGAATCAAATACAAAAGATTTTGTTTTAGATATAATAAAAAAAATAGATAAAAAATTTAATATGGGATTTAAAATTAATTTAAATATATATAGAAAGCTTGAAGAAATTGAAATAAAGGAAAACTCAATATTAATATTACCAATAGAAGGTGTATTTTTATCTTTTCTATTATACAACTATAAAAAAGAAGAAAAATATAAATATTTGATCCAAAAGAATAATAAATATTTCTATAACATTGCATATAACATTTCAGAATATTATATATCAAAATATTTAAATAAAGAACCTTATATATTTACAGATTATAAAGATATTCTGAATTTTATATATGAAATAATTTCTATAAAAGAAAAATATGTTTTTGGCATAAGAAATATTCTAGATTACCTTTCGAAATATTATTTATAAAAATTATATATCAAATATATATAATGCCAGAATTTATGATTAGAGGATATACATTAGATCAATTAAAAAGTATGAGTATTGAAGAATTTGCTCAAAAGGTTGCGGATAGTAGGACAAGGAGAACATTATTAAGGAGGTTGAAAGTTGGATTTCCACCAGAATGGGAGAATTTTTATAGAAAATGCTATTTACAATTACAAGGGAAATATAATAAAACAGTAAAAACACATGCAAGAGAGATTGTTATATTGCCTTCAATTGTTGGTGCAAAAGTTGGAGTATATAATGGAAAAGAATTTGTTGAATTTGAAATAAAACCTGAAATGATTGGAAGAAGATTGGGAGAATTTGTATATACAACGAAGAAAGTTCAACATTCTGCACCAGGTATCGGTGCTTCTAAATCTTCTAAGTTTATGAAAGCAAAGAAATAATTTTACATATTTATATTTATTAAAAACATACCTTTCGGAACAATTGGAATTATAATATTGAATAATATTATGACCATAAATAGAAATATTGCTATATATTTTGCCCCAGCTTTATATGAATCATCATACATCTTTCCCATTGATAATCCAGCAAAAACTGCCTGAGTTATTGACAAATAATACATTAGATTATTAATAAAATCAAAGTTAACATTTGATGTTTGTCCAGGTAATGAAATTTGTAAGAAAGGTAATAAAAATACTTGAAAAGTAAATACTATGCCTAAGAAAAAAGCAAATACAATATAAGAATGAACTATGTTTTCATGTATTGCTGCCTTTTTATCTTCTTTTATCCTCTTGATCTCCATTATACTATTTATAATTGCTTCTAAACCCTGTTCAAGATTTCCTCCTTCCTTATATATATCTATTAAAGATTGTATTGTTCTTTTAATCATTCTATTATTACTCTCTTCCGCAAATTGTGTAAATGAATCTTCAATACTAACACCCCAATCAATTCTTGATGATAAATTTTTTACCAATTCATTAATTCTTCCATAATCATTTTTTTCCAATTGTTTTAATGCAATTGGTAATGATAATCCAGATTTCAATAATCCAATTAAATCAATTGAAAATCTAATAAATTGTTCTTCCTTTTCTTTTTCTATATTATTAATAATTGTTTGATATATTAAATAAGGAAATATACCAACTATTATTCCTGTTACAATTGAATTTAAAATATTAAAATTAAAAACAAAATAAAATAAAAATATTAAAATTATAATAACAAATATATCAATTATTTCTTCCTTCATTCTTTTGTTAATTTATCAAATAGAATTATAAAGCCAATATTAATAATTGGTAATCCTATATATGTAATTATTTCCAATATTCCCTGAATATTTATATTATATGTTTGCTGTAATATTGATAACAACATTACTCCAATTGATATTATTATCATTGGAATTGTTAATACCATTCCAACATATAAATCTGAAAATGTCTTCATCACTTGATTAATTTTCTTTAAAAAAGAATTATACCTAATCATTTCTTGCTGTGAATATAATATTAAAAATTCTGATATTTTTCTACCAGATGTAATTGTTAATATTAATTCTTCTAAAAAATCTTTCAGATCTTTTGATAATGTATCATCTGCAACGGATCTTAATGATTCTACTAATCCTTCTCCCAAACTTATTTTATCATATATTTTTTTAAATTCTTTTGATAAATATCCATATTCTTCAATTTCACTTATTATTTTTATTATATATTTTATTTCTATTCCAGAATCTGCTAATGAAGCCATATGTATTATAGCAAATGGTAAATTTCTATTTATATCTTCTATTATATTCTGTTTTTTATAATTAAAATATAAAACAACCAATCCTATCGTAGATAAAAATATTAATACACCATAGATTAGATAGAAAATATTTAAGAAGTATAATGAAATAAAGATTGCAACAAGAATAATAATTGATAAAAATAAAAGCATAATAGATAATAATTCATCAGGTTCTATATTATGATAAGTTTCCTTTAATAAATATTTTAAATAGAAATATATTTTTGGGCTGTTATTTAAAATTCTTCTAGATAAACCACCAAATATTTTATATGAAAATCTTATTAAAATATTTTTAATCTCTTCATAATAATTTATTCTATATTCTTCAGCTAATTTTAATTTAATTTTTATCTTTTTCTTTTTTTCTTTCCTCTTTCTAAATAGTACATTTGATGCTTCAATAAATCTCTTACCAATCTTTATTTCTTCTTTCTTAAATATTTCAGGATAAACCTGATTAATGTAATTCATTGTATTATTTATCTTCATTTGATAATATTGAATATTTTTATTTTCTTCCTCACTTTTTTCCTCTATATTCTTTAAAAATTCTACTATTTTTTGGCTATTATTTATTAAATTAATTAAATCATATAATATTAAATATTTTGATCTTTCTAGATATTTTATTTTCTTTTCAATTATTTTTATCCTCCTTCTATATTCTTTTTCATCAAAATATCTATCTAAATATAACTTATAAAAATTTTTTCTCATTTCTTTTTTTCTATTTATTTCCTTTACAATATTTTTTAATTTATTAACATATCTTTCTATTTCTTCTATATTCTTTTCCAAGTTTATTAGAATATTTTTATTAATCATTATGAATAGTTTATATATTCTGGAGTATATTAATTTTTATCATGATAAACATTAAATTTATTAATGATATAAGGATAAATGTACCTAAAAATAAATTTGAAACAAATATAACTTATCCAATTGTAGAGCCCTTTTCATATGCACATATATATTTTGATAGAAGTAAATATGATCTTGTTTATGAAATAATAGAGCCAAAATTAACTGAAAATGAAGAAAAAATATATAGAAATGTATTTTTTTATATTGAAAAGTTATTATATATTAAATTATCTGAAATTAATAATTTAAATGATGCTATAAATTATTTACAAAGATTATATGACTTTGTATTAAATGATTTAGGAATACAATTGGGACAATCTTCTTATGAAAAAATATTTTATTATATTTTTAGAGATCTTTATGGATATAATAAAGTAGATTCTTTATTAAGAGATCCATTGATTGAAGATATTGAATGTTCTGGTCCAAATTATCCAATATTTGTTGTTCATAGATATTTTGGAAATTTAAAGACAAATATAATTTTAAATGATAAAGAAATTAGAGATTTAATTGAAAAATTTGCATTAAGGGCTGGAAAACATATATCGTATGCAGAACCTATTTTAGATGCAACATTACCAGATGGATCAAGAGTAAATGCAACATATTCACAAGAAATTACTACACATGGTCCAACATTTACAATAAGAAAGTTTAGGGAAATTCCATGGACTCCTATAGAATTAATAAGATTAGGAAGTGCAATCCCAGAGATTTTTGCATATTTATGGTTGGCAGTAGAATTTAGAAAAAACATAATTATAATTGGGGGTACAGCTTCTGGAAAAACAACAATGCTAAATGCAATATCAATGTTTATACCACCAAATGCTAGGATTGTTTCAATTGAAGATACAAGAGAAATAAGATTATATCATCCAAACTGGATTCCTTCTGTAGTAAAATATTCTTCTGATAAAAATAGAGAAATTGATATGTTTGAGTTATTAAGAATGTCTTTCAGACAAAGACCAGATTATGTAATTGTTGGAGAAGTAAGAGGGGAAGAAGCATATGTAATGTTCCAGGGAATGGCTTCTGGTCATTCTTCCTTATCAACAATGCATGCTGAAAATACAAGAGCATTAATAAGTAGATTAATATCTCCACCAATAAATTTATCTCAAACATTAATTGAATTATTAAATGTTGTTGTAATAATGCAACACGATAATTTCCTTGGGACAAATCTAAGGAGAATTAAAGAAGTTGATGAAATTATAAAATATAATAAATTTAATATTGCATATAAATGGAATCCTTTTAAAAGGGAATATTTAGAAAATCCTAAAAAATATTTATTTAGGTTAATTGAAAATGAATATGGAATAAAATATAAAGAACTATATGAAGAATATCTTACAAGAGTAAAATTATTATATAGGTTATCTGAATTAAATATTTCAGATTTTCAAACTTTTAGTAAAATTGTACAAATGTATTATTATAATAAAGAGAATGTTTTGAAATATTATAATATTGAATAAAATTTGGGGTCGAGGGAATATATAGTCTCACGGGAACTTCAAGCGGTCGGCTGAACTCCTTTTCGGAGCTTACACCGCCGCTCTGAGTCGGATCTTTTATCCGACCCCTTAACGGCCGCCTATTTTTGAGGGGGGCTTCACCCTTAGATGCTTTCAGGGCTTATCCCCTAGGGCGTAGCTACCGGGCATGCCCTTCACGGACAGCCCGTATACCAGAGGCCCCGGCCCGCCGTTCCTTTCGTACTAGGCGGACCTTCCCCTCAGGCGGCCAGCACTTCCGACAGTTATAACCGAACTGCCTCGCGGCGTTCTGAACCCATCTCACGATCCCCTTTAATGGGTGGACACCCCCACCCTTGGCGGCTTCTGCACCACCAGGATGGGGAGAGACGACATCGATGTCGCAAACCGCGGGGTCAATGGGGGCTCTCGCCCGCGACGGCGCTGTTACCCCCGGAGTAGCTTTTCCGCCAGCCCGTACCCCCACTAGTGAGAGTACGGGGTTCGCTAGGCCCGGGTTTCCCCCCTGTGCCCCTTGATGGTCAGGGCACAGTCAGGCCAGCTTTTGGCCTTGTCCTCTACGGCGGATTTCTGACCCGCCTGAGCTGACCTTATGGACCCTGCCGATACCTTTTCGGCAAGGTGCCGCCCCAGCCAAACCGCCCACCTGCCGCTGTCCCCTTTCGGGTTAGCCCTGAAGAACCTGGAGGCGGGTGTTTCATCGTCGCATCCTTCCTACCTAGCGGCAGGAATTCATCGCTCCCCGCTACCCTACACACCAGGTTCTTCAGAGCAACAACAGGCTGCGGTTAAGCTTCACGGGGTCCTTCTTACCCATCGGAAGTCCCTGGCCTTCTCACCAGGATAGCTTTTCAGGGGGCGCCGGCCCGGGACAGTGGCGGGCTAGTTACGTCGTTCGCAGAGCCAGCATTTAACTGGCAAGGCATTACGCTACCTTAAGAGGGTCAGAGTTACCCCCGCCGTTTACCGGTCCTTACCCCCCTTGAACGGGGGATTCAGATACCGGTGCCGAGCAGACGTCACCCCCAGTACAAACCCTTTCGGGCTTGCTGGGAGCTATGTTTTTGGTAAACAGTCCGCCCGCCCTTGTCACTGCGACCTGCGGTCCACACCGCAGGCATCCCTTCTCCCGAAGTTACGGGACCAATTTGCCAAGTTCCCTGGACCGGCTTGACCCCCACGGCCTTAGGCTTCTCACCCAGGGGACCTATGCTGGATTTCGGTACGATCGCCCCGAATCGCACCCTTTCCCTTTTCATTGCCGGAAGGCCTCAGCGTAACCCTTTCGGGCCCATCAGGGTTTAGACCGGTTCTCACCATGACGGTACTCCCCGGTCCTATCCCCCTTAGCACGGTAAGTGGGTTTTACCCCACCCCCGTGTACGCCTAGCCCTCCGGGTCGGGAAAGGGCGTTGCGTTGCCGCATCTATCGGGGCGGTAGGGGAATATTAACCCCTTTCCCTTTCTCCAGACTCCTCTCGGAGCCTGGATTAGGATCGACTAACCCCAGGCTGATCTTCATTGCCTGGGAAACCTTTCCCCTTTCGGCCGACGGGATTCTCACCCGTCTGATTCTTACTACCGCGGGGATCTTCATTCCCGACGGCTCCAGGCTCCCTTTCGGGAACCCTTCTAGGCCATCGGGACGCCCGCCTACCTCACGCTGGCATTTGCCAGCGGACCGAGGTCTCGGCGGCTGGCTTAGACCCGTCCGTTTTCGGAGCCTACCCCCTCGTCGGGTGAGTTGTTACACACTCCTTAGATGATGGCCACTATTAGGCCCACATCCCCGATGTCTTAGGGGGCAGACTCCTTCAACATCGTTTAGCCAGCACTTTGGGGCCTTAACCTCGGTCTCGGTTGTTCCCGTCTCGGAGTTGCGGCTTTCCCGCAACCCCCGTTTCCCGGGCTACGGACCCTATGGCTTCGGAGTTGGACTCCATACGGAAACCCGTATGGAATCCGTCGCTCTACACCATAGGGATCCTAACCCGAGACCTGGCTGGGGTCAGTTTCGGCGGGGACCGGCTATCACCGGGCCCGAGTGGCTTTTCACCTCTACCCCAGGGTCATGAGAGGAGTATGCTCCACCTCTTCGGGCCTCCACGGGAAACCCCGCTTCACCCTGCCCCGGGGTAGATCGCCCGGTTTCCGGTCATACCCGAGTGACTAAACCGCCCTTATGGGACGGTGCCCCTCACCTGGGGAAAGCCCAGGTTGCGGGCTTTCGGTTTCCCTACGGCTCCGGTGTAAACCTTAACCTCGCCACTCGGGTATACTCCCCCGCAAGTTCTTCAAAACTCACGGTAGAACTAGTTAGCACCCTATCTGGTACTCATCCGTCACCAGATTTTCCCAGATAGGGTGCTTAACTAGCCCTACCAGACTATCCCCGCCCGGTTTCAGGATCTTTTCACTCCCTGCCAAGGGTTCTTTTCACCTTTCGGTCGCCCTACTATACGCTATCGGACTCGGAGAGTATTTAGCCTTGGGGGCTAGTTTCCCCCAAATTCCCGACGGAAATCCAACCGCCGGTACTCCGGAAGCGGGAAATCCCATTATTGTATTCCCATACGGGGCTGTCACCCTCTACGGCCCCGGACTTCCACCGGAGTTCTGGGAATACAATAATGGGAAGCTCCCGCTCCATTACCCCACATCTCCTCTAAATTACTTTAGAGGATTCGGTTTAGGCTCCTTCCCTTTCGGTCGCCCTTACTCAGGAAATCACAATTTGTTTTTTACTCCTGCGGGTACTAGGATGTTTCGCTTCCCCGCGTTCCCCTCCCTTACGGGATGCCTTTCGGCAGGATATCCCATTCGGGTATCCGGAGATCAACGGTTGCATGCACCTCCCTCCGGCTTTTCGCAGCTTGCCGCGCCCTTCTTCGGCTTCCGAGCCAAGGCATCCACCGGGCGGGTTCCTGAGACTATATATTCCCTCTCATCCCCCTCATCTTTATCATCAGGCTCACTTCTCTACCTTAGGTAGAGAAGATCATATACATAATATTAGATAATATAATATTTAAAAATGTATCATCAGACCTTTTCTACTATGAAAGAAAGTAATTTGGATAAGAATTCTAATTTTTCTGAATGGTATAACAATATAGTAAGAATTTCTAAGATTATTGATGATAGATATCCTATAAAAGGAATGCCTGTTTATTACCCAAATGGATATTTTGCAATTAGAAAGATATTAAATATTTTAGAGGAAGAATTAGAAAAAAATGGATTTGAACCATACTGGTTTCCAATATTAATTCCATATGATATATTTAAAAGAGAAAGTGAACATATAAAAGGTTTTGAATCTGAAGTATTTTATGTTACCCCATCAAAACCAATAGAAGAAGAAAAAGAAATAAAATATATATTAAGACCAACATCTGAAACTGAAATGTATTATATGTTTTCTTTATGGATAAAATCTTACAGAGACTTACCTCTGTTAGCTTATATGACAAATACAGTATACAGATATGAAACGAAAGCAACAAAACCATTAATTAGGGGAAGAGAAATTTTATGGAATGAGGCACATACTGTACATAAAGATTTAGATGATGCAGAAAGAATGATAAAAAAATCTATGGAAATTTATTCAAAAGTATTTTGGGATCATTTATCAATACCACATATGTGGGTAAAGAGACCTGACTGGGATAAATTTGCTGGGGCAGATTATACTCTAGCTGCAGAGACTATATTACCTGATGGAAGATTTTTACAGATAGGAACTACCCATTTATTGGGAAGAAATTTCTCTAAAGCATTTAATATTATTTTTGAAGATGAACATCCATTTATAAAAATAAATAAAAATAAATTTGAGGCATTTAATGAAAATAATTATAGATATGAAATAGAAATTGCTGAAAATAAAATAAAAATAAAATTATATAACAATAAAGAATTAGTTAGATCCTATGAAGGAAATATTGAATTTAGTGGAGAAATATCTGAAGATAATAAAGATTTAATAAATAAAATAAATGATATAATTAAAAATAAATTTAATGAAAATAAATTAGTTAATAAGAAATTTGCTTGGCAAACATCATTTGGAATATCTATGAGAACATTAAGTGCAGTAATTTCAATACATGGAGATAATAAAGGTTTAATATTGCCCTTTGAAATATCTAATATTCAAATAATAATCATACCTATATATTATTCAAAAGATGAAAAAAACAAAATATTAGAATATTGCGAGAATGTATATAATTTATTAAAGGAAAAATATAGAGTAAAAATTGATAAAGATGAGACAAAAAGTCCTGGATGGAAATTTAATCAATATGAACTATTAGGAATACCATTTAGAATATCTATTGGCAAAAGAGAATTAGAAAAAAATACAGTTACAATATCCGTAAGACAATATAACAATAAATCAAAAAATTATGAAGTAAAATTTGAAAACTTGTTAAATGAATTAAATAGATTAATTGTTGAATATGATAAAGAAATGAAAGAAAGGGCAAGAAAATATTTTGAAAATAAAATATTAAAAGTAGATAATTTAGAAGATCTAGAAAATAATTTAGATAAAAATATATCATTTAAAGCTCCTTTTTGTATGAGAGAAGAATGTGCAAAAAATATTAAAGAAAAGTACTCATTAGATGTAAGAGGAACTGATATTATACCAGAAGAAGCAAAAGATAAAAAATGCATATTTTGTAATGAAGATGCAAAATATTATGTATATATAGGAAAAAGTTATTAGTGTGGCCGTAGGCTGCTTTTAGTATATATTTTTCTAAGCGGACAAGCCTTGTACCGCCAGGACATATTTCTCAAGGTGCATATATCCTCTCCGAGTTTACCCAGAGTTACCTCCAGGTATTAACTCTTCATCTTCATCGGATATATGCCCGTGATTTCTTGTTATGTAGCCAGGGGTTTCCCCCTCCGATTCCTCGGTGGCTTTATCGGTAAGCAGACCTTCCTACGGCCACTTTTTTATATATTTCTTATAAATATATAAATTATGCCTGACCAACTACCCTTATTTACGTATCTTGGATTATATAAGTTTGGAAAGGAAAAATCAAAGATAAAATTAAATAGAAATAAAATAGTAATATTTATAATTATTTTTGCGGCTTTAGTATATATTGCAAATATTTATATATCATGTCTAATTTAGAAGAAGACTTAGAATATAATAGAAGATATAAAGAGGTCTTGCATATATTTAATGTTTCATTGAAAAATAATAAAGGATTAGAAATAGTTAAAAGTTTTATAAAAGCAGTTATTGAATATTATGACTATGCAATTGAATTATATTTTAAGAAACTATATGAAAATAAAAAGATTGATAAAATTCCAGATAGCCCAATTAAAAGGTATAAAAAAATAATTGAAATTACAAAGGATAAAGAACTTGAAGAATCATTAAAATATTACAAGCTATTAAAACTTGCTTTAAATTCTGATGCAAGAATAATTAATGAATATAGAAAAAGCATGGTTATAAGATTTAGGACATTAAGCGGGGAAGAATTTGAAATAAATATAAAGACATTAAAAGACATTGCAGAATCTGTTAAAAAATTTTCTACAATTATTAATAAATATATATAATGGCAAAAATATATACAATATCTTCTGGAAAAGGAGGGGTAGGAAAAACCTTCTTTTCTATAAATTTATCAAGGGCTCTCTCATTATTAAATTTTAAAACATTATTAATTGATTTTAATTTAAGTACACCGAATGTATCAATAAATCTTGGTTTAGGTAATGAAAATAATAATATACATAAATTTTTAAGGGGGGAAATTGATATAAAAGATTGCATAAAAGAATATAAGGAGAATTTTTATATAATTCCTGGAAGTTTAGATATAAAGGACTTAATATATATCTCTACAGAAAAAATACATAATGGAATAATGAAGTTATATGATGATTTTGATTATATTATTATAGATTCTGCTGCTGGAATTGGTAAGGAAGCAATAGAAGCGTTAAAAGCTTCTGAAGAAGTAATATTAATAACAAATGTTGAGAAATCATCATTAATAGATGCATATAGAGTTACAAAGGTATTAGATAATTTAGATATTAAAACTTTTGGAATTGTTTTAAATAAAGTTAGAAAAAAAATAAATTATATAAGAATTGAAAGATTTTTTAAAAGGCAAATAATTGGGATAATTCATTATGATGAAAATGTACAAATTTCAATGGATAATGGTATACCTTTAATAGATTATAATATAAATTCTATAGCATCCAGAGATATAATAAAAATTGCAGAAAAAATAACTGGAAAAGAGCTTAAGATTAGAAATAGTTTTATAGATAATATATTAAAAATATTTAAATGGAAATAGATTTTGAATTAGATAAAATATTTGAAGCATTAGATAGAAAAAAATATAAAAAAATATTATTGCAATTTCCTGATGGTTTAAAACCATATTCTAAGGAAATATATGATAAAATAAAGGAAAAATATAAAAATATTGAAATATATATTTGGTTTGGATCGGATTTTGGTGGATGTGATATACCAATATATTTAGATAAATATGGATTTGATTTAATAATTCATTTCGGCCATTCAAAATTTTATAAATTAAAATTAGATGAACAATAACATACTTTTAATTTTATCAATTATTTTTCTATTTATTTCAATAATTTTATTATTTATTTACTCATTATCAAATTCTTCTAACACAAAATTTGCTGGATTAATATTAATAGGTCCAATACCAATATTAATATCAAATTCTTACCAGCTGTCAATTATATTATTAATTATCTTATTGATTATTTCTTTGATTATTCTTATTATCTTCTTCTACAAGATAATTATATAATTCCTTTAAATTTTTGAATACCATTGTAGCACCGGCAGAAATTAGTTCTCTCTTTTTATTTGTACCACTAGTAACTCCTATTACATTTATTCCAGCCCTCTTTGCAGCAATAATACCATATATAGAATCTTCTATTGCTAATATTTCATTTGGTAATAAAGAAAATGCTCTTACTATTTTAATATATCCTTCTGGATCTGGTTTTGTTTGTTTTACATCATCAGAAGTTATTATAACATCAAATAAATTATCTATATGCAGATATTTTAATATTTCTATTGTTAATCTTCTAGTATTTGAAGTAAAAATTGCCATTTTATATTTTTTATCCTTAAAATAATTTAATATTTGCTTTGCCCCTGGATTAAATTTTATTTTTTCTATATATTCATTTAATATAATATTTTCAAATTCTTTTTTTAAATCTTCAATTGATATATTTAAATTATATTTCCTTATTATATTATGCATTATTTCTTCTAAAGGCATTCCAGAATTATCTAATGAACCTTCTATCTTTACATTATATTTTTCTAATATTTTTTTATGGGCTTCATCATAAACTTTTAAGCTATTTATAAGTGTCCCATCTAAATCTATTGCTACTCCCTTTAAACTATAAAATATAACCATAATTATATATTTTAAAGAAAGATATAAAATAATTAATATGATCAAAATAAGAGAACAAATAAAGGATATAATAATTAATAATTATATTAAGAAAGGAAAAGATCCATTTGATTCTATAATCGGACAAGAAAATGCAAAAAGACAAATATTATCTTCATTAATTTCTGGAAGAAATATATTAATAATAGGACCTCCAGGTACTGGAAAAACAACATTAGCAAAAAATATTGCAAAATTATTACCAGAAATTGATTTTCCAGATGGAATTCCATTATGGGCATATGAAGAATTTCCTTTTGTCCCTGAAGAATATAGAAAAAAATGGAAAGAAGGTCCTTTTATAAAAATAAAGGGAGAAGATAGATTTATTAGAATACAAGGTTCTTATGATCTATCTGTAGAAGATTTAATTGGAGATATTGATCCTTCAAAAGCATTGAAATATGGAATACATTCTTTAGAATCTTTTATACCTGGAAAAATATTTAGAGCACATCATGGTGTATTATTCTTTGATGAAATAAATAGAGCACCTCCAAAAGTTCAAAATAGTTTGTTAGAATTGTTAGAAGAAAAGAAAATAACAATTGGAACATATGAATTTCAAATACCATTGGATATAATATTTATTGCTACAATGAATCCTGAAAGTTATTATGGAACTGAAAAAATATCTGATGTATTATTAGATAGATTTGACATAATAAATTTAGATTATCCAAAAGATATTGAGGAAGAAAAGAAAATTATATTAAAATATGGAAAGAATTTAGATGTTAACTTTCCTGAAAAATTGTTGGAATTAATAATTGAATTTATACAAAAATTGAGAAAAGATGATAAATTAGAAAAGAAACCATCAGTTAGATCTACAATTGGTATTTATGAAAAAGCTCAGGCATTAGCAATAATAGATAAAAAAGAAAATGTTGAAATTCAACATATATTTGAATCTTTACTATCAATATTACCACATAGAATAAGATTAAAACCATCATATAAAATGGAAATAAATGAAGAAGAATACATAAAAAATGAATGGAATTCTTTCATAATTGGAAAAGACTTTCGGAGTTGATTCAGAAAATTTAATAAATAGACCTGGAGAGTCTTTTAAATATAGTTCAAGAGATATTAAGAAAAATATAAATGAATTAATTGAAAAAATGATAAAAGAAGGATATCCAATATTTGATATAGATAAAATTATGGAAAATAAAAAAGAATATTCTGATATATTATCAAAGTTAACTGAATATGATGAGAAAAGAATAAGAGAAGATAAGGATTATAGATTTAATAAAGAATTCAAGAAATCTTTAAACAAATTAAAGGAAATATTAACTAGTGAAGGATATATAGATGAAAACGGAGAATTAACTGAAAAATCCTTAATGGAATATTCTAAGTATTTAATAGGAAATATAGAAAAGGAAATTGAAGGGATATTTGAATATGGAAAATACTTATCATATTATATTGGAAATGATGAGGAATTTTATAAGAAATATTTTAGTATAGGAGATAAATATAATAAAATTGATATAAAAGAAACAATAAGAAAATATATAAAGAATAAAGATATTGCAAGATTTATTGTTAATGTTAAAAGAGAAAACAAGGGTGGTAAATATATAATTCTATTAGATGTATCTGGAAGCATGATAGGAGAAAAAATATTTGAAGCAAAAAAAGCCTTAATATTATTAGTATCAAAGATATTAAAAGATAATAATCTATTAGATATAATATTGTTTAATGATAAGATTGTTAAAGAATATAATAATGTTAAAGGATTAAAAGATATAATAGATATATTAAGGATTATACCAAATGGAAGTACAGATATTGCTTTAGCATTTAATTATTTATTAAATAAAGAAGAAAATGGACATATAATATTAATAACTGATGCTTTACCAACAAAAGGAAAAAATCCTGTAGAAAGAACTTTAAAGTTAGCTAAAGAATTGGGTCAATATTGTTACATATCAATAATTGGAATACAATTAGATAATGAAGGTGAAAAAATTGCAAAAGAAATAGTAAAATATGGAAGAGGAAGATTATTTATTTCTAAAGATATAAAAGATTTGAAAAAACTATTATTATTAGAATACGAAATATCTAGACAACAGATGATAAAATAATTTCTTCTGGTTTGTTTTCTCCTATATATTTCTTATATTTTCCTGCTAATTTTTTTCTTGCAACATCTAAATAGAAACTTATTCTATTTGTAAACTCTTGCTTATTATAATATATTGATAAAACAATATCTTTATAGTATACTTGTGCAGCCCTTGTATATGGTCTCCCAAATGCATGTCTCATTCCTTGTGATATTCTATCTGCACCTGCACCATATACCAATGCATGTTCTCTTACAACATGATGAGGATATTTTCTTATAATAAATAAAAATTCTTTTACCTCATTTTCTAAGTATTTTAATATATTTATTCTTACTGATTCTAAAGAATAATCAGATACCTGAACATTATATAATGCAATTAAATGTCCCACATATTTCCATTGATCTTTTGGTACATTCACCATTCCCATAATCTGCATTCTTAATTTTGATGGTGGAGCACCTGGGATTCTGTTATATGATTTACTATATGAAAACCTTGTATATGGTCTTTCTATTTCCCTAAATATTCTCCAAGGTCTCTTCGCCATTTTATATCATTTTCTTTAATAATATATTTATATCTTTTCCATAATATCCATATGCCCCACCATGACTATATGGAACCTTTATACCCCTTCTTGGATAACCTCCTGATGGAGGTTTTAATCTAAATACTTTTTTTATTTTTGGTATTGCATCTAAATCTATTTCATTATTTAATAATTTTTCAACAAATGTATCAATATTCATATTCAATGTTTGTTTGATATAATCTTCTGTTAATCTTTTATTTCCTTCTAATCTTCCTCTCTTTAATAATAATTCTTTTAATGTTTCTTTATCTATTTCTCCCCATGCAACCCACGGTTCTACTTTTTTTATCATTCCTCTTATATCTTTTGTATCCTTCATTATTACTGCATAATTATTCCTTCTTAATCTTAATAAATATAATGTATCCTTTATTTCTTTATTTGCCTTAACTATTCCTTTTATCCTTACAATTGCCAACAATCCCATTTTATACAAATCCAATCTTTAATCCAGAATATTTGGCATATTCTTCCTTTATTCTATATTCTACTGTTTTTCTTAACGCATTATAAATCGCCATTGCAAAATTATACCTTCTTCTAGTCTGTCCAAAGGATTTCATCCATAGATCTTTTATACCTGCTAATCTAAATATTTTTTTCATTTCTTCAGGTGCTACCAATCCAACCCCTCTTGGAGCTGGTAATAGAATAACTCTCACAGAACCATAAGATCCTTCAACTTTAAATGGTAAAGAATGTGGTGTTTTAAATGCACATTCCCATGATCCACATCCTCTTGCAATTGGTATAATATTTAACTTTGCATTTCTTAATGCTTTTTCCATACATAAAGCAATATCTGAAGATTTTCCAATTCCTACACCAACATATCCATTTTCATTTCCAACAACAGCAACAGAAACCCATGATGTCTTATTACCTTCAGCAGTTTTTCTTTGGACCATCTTTACAAATTTTGGCCTTCTATATTTACCTTTAGATAATGATAATCTAATATATTCATATTTTAGATCTGGTATTAGTGCATCTACAATTTCTGGTTCTAATATTTTATATCCATTCTTAAATACTTGCTCAATTGAATTTATTTTTCCTTCCTTTACTAATTTACCAAGATTTGTTTTTGGATTCCAAGATTCTATATCAAATTTTTGTGATCCTATTTTTTCTAAAGCTTCCTGTTCCTTTTTTACTTCTTCAACTTCTTTTTGTTCTTCTACCATTTTCTTTTAAATTTATACGACCATGCATAAGCCCTAATTTTACTACTTCTCCCGAATCCACAATGTGAACAATATCCTTTATTAGGATTATATGTTTTTCTACCACATCTTCTACATATAACATGATTTATTTTATTTGTACCACCCAATCTTGTCATTTAATGATAATATAAAGAAATATTTTTAAAGTAAATAAGGAACTTAAAATAATCAATGAATATTGATGTATCAATAATAATACCAACATTAAATGAAAAGGAAAATATTAATGAATTAGTAAAAAGAATAAATGAAAGTTTAAATAATATAAAATATGAAATAATTTTTGTAGATGATGGATCAAAAGATGGAACAATTGAAGAAATAGAAAAAGTAATAAAAGAATATAAAAATATAAAACTTATTGAAAGAGGATATAAGAAAGGTTTATCATCGGCTTTCTTGGATGGACTGAAGTATTCTAATGGAAAATATGTTATATTAATGGATGCTGATCTACAACATCCTCCAGAATTATTAAGAAAAATGTATGAAAAGGCTTTAGAGGGTTATGATCTAGTTATTGCATCAAGATATATTAAAGGAGGAAAAATAGAGAATTGGAATATTATAAGAGAAATTATATCAAAAACAGCAATAATTATTGCATATATTTTTCTACCAGAAACATTAAAAGTAAAAGATCCGCTAAGTGGATATTTCTTAATAAAAAAAGATCTATTAAATAACTTTAATATTTCAGATCCTTTTAGTTATAAGGTTCTATTAGATATATTAGTAAAAGTAAATTATAATAAATTAATAGAAATTCCATATACATTTAGAGAAAGAAAATATGGAAAATCTAAATTGGGTAAAAAAGTAATTTTTTCATATTTAAAGCAGGTTTTATTATTATTTAACATTTCTCAATTTATAAAGTTCTATTTAGTAGGACTATCTGGAATTTTTATTAATTTATTGTCTTTATACTTATTGATCTCTTATCTTCCATTTTATATTTCTTCTTTTCTAGCAATTCTAATTTCAATTATATGGAATTTTATTTTAAATGATTTGTTTGTATTTAAAATTAAGAAAAGAAAGCTTTGGGAAAGATTTTTATTATTTTTAGGGGGGAGAAGTTTATTGTCAAAGCCTGCTCAATATTTATTCGCCTTATTATTTTATTATGTATTTAGAATGGAATATTTGATATCACAACTTCTTGCTATATTTATTGCTTCTATAATTAATTGGGTCTTTACAAAAGGTATTGTCTATGAAAAGTAAAATTTATTAATTTCAAAGTAGTATATATTATTCCATTTTTTATTTTTAGCATAAAAAGAGCATTATATATTCTCTTTTGAAATATATAAATTTTCTTTTTAATAAATTTTATAAATAGATTTTTAAGATTTTCTCTATCCTAATAGAAAATATTTATAATATTAATAACCTATCAATAACTATTTTTTATCTTATTTTTTACTATTCTGTAGATATTTTCCAAATTATTAATCGAGATTTTAATTCTTTCCTTCGTATACCTATCCTGTAGTAAAACGCTATTTTCTGATAATTCTTTTTTTCCGACAATTAATAAGAACCTTATATCTTTATCTACTGCATATTTTATTTGTTTATCAAAATTTCTTCTCATTAAATCAATATAACAATTTAATCCAATTTCTCTCAATTTATTACATATATTCCAAGCATCTTTGAATGTATCTTCAAAATATATTACACATATTTCTGTATAAGTTTTTTTATCAATCTTAAATATTCCCAATTCTATTCCAGCATCAATTAATCTTTCTACTCCAATACTTCCACCAACAGCAGGTATTTCTTCATTTGTAAATAATTTTAACAAATTATCATATCTTCCTCCTCCAGATAATGATCCAATTTTTGGTTTTTCAACAACTGCTTCATATATCATTCCAGTATAATAATCTAAACCTCTTACTAAGGACAAATTTATTTCTATTTTATTTTTATCATTTAATAGATCTAATATATTATTAAAATAATTTATTTCTTTTGATATTTCTTCATATTTTGATAAATAATCAATTACTTCCTGATTCTTTAATGATATTATTTCAACAATTTTGTCAGATAATTCCCCAACAACATTATTCAATTCTTTCTTTACATTTTCTATTCCAATTTTATCTAACTTATCAATTATTGTATATACTTTCTTTATTTTTTCTTCACTTATATTTAACTTTTTCTCAAAAATAAATCTTAAAAATTCTCTATCATTTATTATAATTTTATAATTTGAAAAATTAAATTCCTTAAATATAAAATTCACTATATTTAATATCTCCGCATCAGATTCTGGTTCCTTTGATCCAATTATATCAAAATCTGCCTGATAAAATTCTCTATATCTTCCTTTTTGTGGATTCTCATATCTATAAGATTTATCTATTACATATCTTTTGAATGGTAAAGCTGGCCTATGATTTGAAAAAAATCTTACCAAAGGTACTGTTTGGTCATATCTTAATGCATATTCTTTATCTGAATATGGTAATTTAAATCTCCATACTAATTTATTTTCAGCCTCTTCTCCATATTTTCCCTTCAATGTATCCCAATATTCTATTGTTGGAGTTTCTATTGGATCATATCCAAATCTTTGAAATACTTCCTCTATTTTACTAAATATTTTATTTCTCAATATCTTTATTTCAGGAGGAAAATCTCTTAATCCTGAGGGTAAATTGTACATTATATTAAATTTAAAAATTGTTTAATAAAATATTTGGTTATCTATGGTCGCTCACAAAAAGAGAAAATATAGAAAATATCTCGGACAAAGATATGCTAGAAGGGGGTATAATGATAGAAATAGAGGTAAAGGGAATAAAGGTGGTTCAGGTTTCTCTGGATGGAGATTTAAGAAACAAAAATATATTAAGTTAATTAAGGAATTTCCAGAAAGATTTGAAGATAAAAAAGGATTTACAAGTATTAAATATAATATTGAAAAATCTATAATTAATTTAGGAGATATAGAAGAATATTTCGATTATTTATTATCTGAGGGAATAATAAAAAGTGATGGAGAATATTATGTAATTGATCTAGATGAAATAGGTGTTGATAAATTATTAGGAGCTGGAAAAATTAGCAAAAAAATGAAAATATATGTAAGAGAAGCATCAGAAAAGGCAATAGAAAAGGTTAAAAACATTGGTGGGGAAGTAATAGTTAAATAATGGACTTATCATTACAAAAAAGATTAGCATCAGAAATTCTAGGTGTTGGAAAAGATAGAATATGGATAAATCCAAATAAAATACAAGAAGTATCTAAAGCTTTAAGTAGATCTGATATTTTGGATTTAATTGATAAAGGAATAATAAGGGTAAAAAATGTTAAAGGACAATCTAGGACATGGGCAAATTATATTAGAGAACAGAAGAAAAAAGGAAGAAGAAGAGGGGCAGGATCTAAAAAAGGGAGTAAAAAAGCAAGATCAAATAAGAAAGAAAATTGGATGAAAAGAATAAGAGCAATAAGAAAATTATTAAGAGAGTTGAAAGAAAAAAATATAATTGATAAAAAGTTATATAGAGAGTTATATAAAAAAGCAAAAAGTAATGAGTTTAAGAGCAAAAGAGCTGTTTTAATTTATCTTAAGGATTTAGGAATATTAAAGAATGAAAAAGAAGTTTTAAATAAATAGCTTATAAATTTTTTTATTTAAAGTTTATAATCATTTCACCTATATATTTTTTATGGCAACAACATCTCAATTAAAGACAGAAGTAGAAGCTGCATTTAAAAAGGGTGTATCAAAGGATGAAGTAGATAAAGTAGCACAACAAATAGCAAATAAATTAGGAAAGAAACCAGCAGTTGTAAAAGCACTAATTACAAGATATGTAAATAAGGGAATGATAAAAGAACAGGGTGGAAAATATGTTTGGACTGGTGAATAAAAATTTTTTCTTTATTTATATTTTATAAAAATATTAAGATAAAATATAAAAATATAATATATAAAAAACACCAAATTTAAATGATAAATCTAGAGCGTAAATTTAGTATTTATATAAATTAATGAAAAAATTCTATTTACAAACCAATAATTAAAAATCTTCAGAATTTCAGTAATTTTTTAAATGCTTAGTTTTATGATAAATTATTTGCATAAAGTTTTAGCAAATTCATCAATTGATCCAAATTAAATTGAAATAACTTCTAATTACTTTGAATTCAAAACAAAACTATAAACACACCATGATAATATCTTGAATTTCTCCTTTATAGGAAGTTATAATCTTTTTATAACAGAAAATATAAGATGAAAAAAATTAGTCTACAATAAAGGTAATTGTTATTTTTATCTTTTCCTTTCCATAACTAAATTTATATTTACTAATATCTCAAATGATAAAACCATCAAAATTTAGTAAGTAACTATCTAAGAATTACAATTATAAGACCTAAAACAATAATAATAAAAGGAAATATCATGGTATAATGTACAGCTGTAAGATAATTTAATAAGATTAAGAAAAGATATAAGAGCAGTACTAATACAACTGCTACATCTTTAGAAGATATTTTCTCTTTAGTAAATTTTTCTGAAGATTTGTCATATAGAGTAATTTCTCTATTTTTAGTTTAATTTTTCTCTTTCCTCTCTCCTTCATTTCAAAATTTTCAAAATATTGCATCGTCCAAACAAAATCAGGATGACCACCTCCTTTCTCCATTCTTCATAAAGTTTTTCTCTTAAGAGGGTCTTTGACTTTTTCTATTGATGAACTTTCAATTATTACCAATTTAGACTCAATATGTTTTTTACAAACTATCCCTTATAATGGCATTGATAGAGCTCCTTTTCAGAAGAATCACCTTCTCTTACTTTACATCAATTATAAATGCCAAATTTTACATTTTCCTTCGAATTTTCCATAATAGTTTGTTTCAAAGAATCTACTTTACAAGATTTACAATTAAAAATTATAATTTGCCCCCACCGGGATTTGAACCCGGGTCTCGGGGATGAGAACCCCGTATCCTAGACCTGACTAGACGATGGGGGCTATGGTTTATTTAATATATATTCAGAATTTTGAGTTATAACTATTATATTTGTTCCATTATCATAACATATAATATTTTCCCACATACAAATGTTATAATATGTTTCATTTATGATAGAAGAATAATTTGGATATAATAATAATTTGACATAAAAATCCTCTGCAATATATTTACCAATATTTGGTTGATAATAGAAATTGTTTTGCAAATTTGAAATAAAATATAATGTAATAAATAATATTAAGACTAAATATAATAAAATAAATTGTGATCTCATTTCCAATATATATATACATAATCTATTGAGCCATTAATAATATAAAAAGTTACGATTCCCTGTTCAGCTTCATTTAAATTTATATTATTAAATGCTAATTGTCCATCTATTTCAACATAATAATATGGTAAAATATTTGTAACAATTTGATATAAACTATCATTTAATTGCTGTGTATTATTTAGATACATATAATTTATTGATATTAATGATGCATACAGATCTTCTTTATTATATCCTTTAATATAAAAATTACTATAATATGTTGAAGTTAAAATAAAATATAAAACAATTATTACAACTACTAATTCAATAAATATTGATATACTAAAAGATCTCATTGAACCAATACACTGACTAAAAATAATGAGCCATCATAATAACAAACCCTATTAAATTCTATATAATTTTGCATATTTGTTATATTGTCATTACTAAAAATATATTCCTGACTAATATTACTTAAGTTTTTATATATTATTTCATATGGAAAACTTGCTAAATTATTCATTATATTTGAATCAAAATTATTTGATGTTAAATTACAAATATTATCAGTATATTGTTCTGTAATTTCTTTAATTAAAATTCTTCCATGCATAAATTGATTATATATAATTAGATACTTTTCATTAATATTATAAATATAAGAAACTTTATCCATTAATAATAATGTAATAAAAAATATTACTAGAACAATTACAAATAATTCAAAAAACCTATCTAGCATATATTATATATTTTATAAACATTTTTATATATAGATGTGTAAATGGATTCAAAACTAATATCATTATTAAAAGAGAATAAAAAAATTGTTACTGTATCATCTTATAATTTACCAATATCTAGAAAAGACTCTGAAATGGTTGGTAGATTTATTAAATATTTAACAATACCATATGCAAAAAAATATTTACAAATGGTTATTGAAAAGAAAATTGCAATTCCATATTATAAATATCATAAAAAACAAGCACATCATAAAAATGTAATGGGAAAAGTTCCATATGGTAGATATCCAATTAAGGTTTCAAAATATTTTATTAAATTATTAAATTCTTTGGAAAATAATGCAAAAAATATTGGATTAGATCCTAATAAAGTTGTAATTATTTCTGTTAATGTTTCTAAAGGAAATAAGTTTCCTAGTAGATTAAGGGTTGTAAAGGTAAAAACAGGTCCAAGCGGGATAAGAAGAACATTAATTGGTGTTCATAAAAAAGTGTCCCATATTAAAATATATGGATTACATATAGAATCATTAGATACATCTAAAAAGTTGAAAAGAAAAAGCTTAAAACAAATTGTTAAACAAATATTAGAAGAATGGCATCAAAAAATATAGAAGAACTTATAAAAGAACAAAAAATACAAGCAATTTTAGATAGAACTTTAAAAAATAGATTTAAAGGTAAATTAATTAGTAGAGTTGAATATTTTAAAGTTTCAATGGGCACAAAAGTTATTATATATTGTGCAAGACCTAGATTAGTTTTAGGAAGGGCAAATGAAAATTTAGATGAAATTAAAAGAATTATAGAAAATATTGCAAATGTTAAAGATCCAAGTATAGAAGTTGTAGGAGTAGAAAATCCATTATTAGATTCTGAAATTGTTGCAGATTTAATTGCATCTCAAATAGAAAGATATGGAAATAGAGCAATAAGAAGAATTATGCAAAAAGTAATGGAACAAGTAATGAAAGCTGGTGCCTTGGGTATTGAAGTAAGAGTTACTGGAAAGATAATTGGAGATAGATCATCTACAATAAGAGAACAAAGAGGTTATATTAAAAAATCTGGAGAACTAAATAAAATAATTGGAAAAAGTATAAGACATGCAAAATTACCTTCTGGAGTAATTGGAGTACAAGTTAGAATATTAAGACCAACAGATAAATTACCTGATAGAATAAAAATAAAAGATTTATCAGAAATAAAACCTGAAGAATTAGAAAAAATAGATCCTTCTTTATTAGAAAAATTGGTTAAACAAGGTCAGTAATTATTTTAATCTATCAATAAATATTTTTATAATATCTTTTGAATTCAATATTCCCAAAGTTCCTTTTATACATTTTCTTTCGGAAAAATTTTTTACAAATCCATATCTTGAATATTTTGAATATATCATAACTGGTACTGGATCTGAAATATGCCTTCCTTTAATTGATGAAGTAGAATGATCTCCAGTAATTAATATAGCATCAAAATATTCTTTTATCCTTTTTACTAAATATTCATCAATTTCTTCAATTATTTTTTTCTTTCTAAATGGGTTTTTTAAGTGCGATAAAATATCTGGAGCTCTTATATGAATAAATATTATATCATATTTATTTCTATTTGCTATTGCATATTCTGAAAATGAAAATAAATTTTCATTACTCTTTCCAGTAGTTCCCAATGGTTTTTCATAATCGATTTTCAAATATTTTGCAATTGATAAATGAATGGGACTTGAAGATAAATATAATGCTTTTATTTTATATTTATTTTCGAATAAATCTTTTTTATTTAAATCTTTATATATAGTTTTGTTTTTTATCGTATATTTCTTTAATTTTTCAACTATTTTTTTATCATAATTATCAAAAATCAATATATAATCATTATCTTTATATTTTATTATATCATATTCTCCTTCTATTTTTGGTTCTTCTTTTGATTCTATTTCAATTAAAAATTGATTTTCTTTCAATTCTTTATATATTAATGCTTTAAATATTATTTCATTATATTTAAAATCATAACCCAATAAAGATAAATTTGATTCAATACATCTTGGAACATGTCCTCTTTCTTTTGTATATAATAACCCACATTCAGAATATCTTACCAATTTGTCAATATTTTGTTTTTTAGCATCTTCTAAAGGAGTTTTATATCTTAACTCACTAATTAAATTATCTCCCAATCCATCTAATATAATAAATACCCCCTTATCCATATTATTTAAATTATTAAAATTTCTAAATATAATTATTAAGCGGCGGTGCCCGAGCGGACAAAGGGGCTGGGCTCAAGACCCAGTGGAGTAGATCCGTCAGGGGTTCAAATCCCCTCCGCCGCATAATTGCTTTTTCAATATTAAACAAAATTATAGAATAACACCCCAATTTTTATACTAACAAACTTTATATATATAAATATAAGATAAGAAATTTAATAATCGGGCCCGTAGTCTAGTCGTAGGATGCCGGCCTTGCAAGCCGGAGATCCCGGGTTCAAATCCCGGCGGGTCCACTTTTATTTTTTAAAATTATAAAAAATTAAGCAATTATACATTCTGACCATCCACAATCCATACATACAACACAACCAGCCTCATGTTTTAACCTTGTAGATCCGCATACAGGACATTTTTCAATTTTATTATTTCCATTTTCTTCAACTCTCAATGTATTATTAATGTTTACATTCAATTTTACTTTTGGTATCTCAACATTGTTATTTAATTCATAATACCAGTTTGGTAACTTTATTCCATATTGTTTTAATATTTCAACTGTTCTATTATTTATTTTTCCTTCCTTAACTAATCTAAAGTAATCCATCATTCTTGCTTTACTTGCTTCAGCAGGAGCTACATATACTTGTGCAGATTTTGATCCATCTCTATATATTGTAATTCCTTTACATCCCATCTTATATGCTAATAAATATGAATAATATACATCGTCTGGCTGAACCCAATTTGGCATATTTATTGTTTTTGATATTGATGTAGTTATCCATATTTGAGCAACTGCCTGTGCTCTTATATGATCCCACCATGGTATATCTAATGCTGTTAAAAATACTGCTTTTAAATCATCTGGAATTTCTTTTATTCCCAATAAACTTCCACCATTATCAGATATTTTCTTTAATATCTCATTATTATATAATCCTCTTTCTCTCAATTGTCTTTCCAATTCTAGATCTACATAGTAATATACACCAGCAGTTACTCTTTTTTCATATACTAATGAATATTGTGGTTCAATACCCGAAGAAGTATCTGCTAACATTGATATTGAACCAGTAGGGGCAATTGATGTAACTTCAACATTTCTTATTCCATATTTCATTATTTGTTCTTTCAAATATTCCCAATCTAATGTCCATAATTCTTTATGATAATATCCTTCTATAGGTAATTCACCATCTTTGTATGTTGTTTGATCGTATCTATCGAATTTACCCCTTGTTTTTGCCCTTTCAACAGATTCTAACATTGAATAATACGTTAAATATTCTGTTATTTTCATCAATAACTTATATCCCTCTTCTGACGAATATGGAATTCTCAATGCATAAAACATATCTGCCAGTCCCATAAATCCTAAACCAATCCTTCTTACTGCTTTTGATGCTTCTTCAATTTCCTTTATTGG
Organism: Candidatus Nanopusillus sp.; assembly: GCA_028275885.1. Classification (GTDB taxonomy): domain Archaea; phylum Nanobdellota; class Nanobdellia; order Nanobdellales; family Nanobdellaceae; genus Nanobdella. The sequence continues at coordinate 51,273 of JAPWTW010000005.1, read as the reverse complement.
ATATTTATTTACATCTATTACATTATCTAAAAATCTATATGCCCATTTTATTGTTTCAATATATTTATCCCAATTAAATTCTGCCTTTCCATCTTTAAATTCAACCAAAGCATATAGATTGATTGATCCTAAATTACAAGATTCATATGGATATAGAGGCTGTTCACCACAATTATGACTTATTATTCCATTAGAAATATATCTATTAAATCCAGGAACACTAAAGTCATAAACCATTTTTTCACCAACGTATTCTACTCTCACAATCTTAACATAATTATTATCAATTTTATTTTTCTTTAGTCTTTCTAAGAGCTTTTCATTTTTATAATCTACCAATTTTATCTTTTCTTCAAAAATTTTTCTACTATAATTTTTGATTATAAGTTCATAATATCCATTAGCTTCATATTCTCTCTTTTCACCATTTACAGTAATATACTCAAATTTTCTCTTATAAGGTCTTTCATAAATCTTTGAAAATATACCAAATAAAGTTAGCAAAAGTTGTACTTCTTTCAATAAATCTTTATTAGATGAGGTTAATCTTATTGCTCCATCTTTATCAATATATCCATCTGCTGAGAATAAACCATTCAAAAATCCTTTAACAAATTCTGAGTTTGCTAGGAAAACAATTTCTGGTAAACTGGTTTTCTTTCTCATTAGTTTTTTGAAAATATCAACAACCTCTTTCTTACTCACATAAATCCATATTTCATTATTTCTTTCAAATCTGCTAACATTTACTCCAAATTTCTTTTCAAGCAACTCTTTTACATATTCAGAAACTTCTCTCTCAGTTTTAGCATTAAAGTAGAAGAAAACTTTTTCTCCAACATATCCATCACCAACTAACCATCCTAATAAAAATCCTAATTCTCTATCTAGTTTTATTCCATCAATTTCCTTTAATCCATAATTTTCTATCTTATCAATATCAATTCTTGCTATTTTTACTTCTTTTCCTTCAGCATATTTTGCTTCTATCCATCCATCTTTTGTAAGTATCTTATGATCTTCAGTTACTTCAATCTCCATTCCATTTTCCAAAATTAATTTAACAGTTGGTTTGAATCCAACTTTCCAAACTTTTGCATCAACTAATATTGGAGAACTTACGCTCAATGTTTTTCCATAAACAGTTGTATATAAAATTTCTTCTTCTCCATCTACTAAAAGTTTTATATTATTGATATCACTACCATTTTCATTGTTTAAATAAAGTAAAGTCTCAGCCCTTAAAAGACCGTATGGTGTTAAAATTCTTATATCTCCAGTTACACATGGGTTAGTAGCTCTAATTGGCCCTCTATATTTATATTGAACATTTCTTCTATTTATATTATCCATAAATAGACATCCAGGATCTCCTTTTTCCCATGCAACATATGATGCTTCTTGTAATATTCTTTCAGGATTTACATATCCTGTAATTGATTCTTTTGGTATTTTATTTATATCAAAATTTGGATCCCCTGGCAAAGGTAAATTATATTTCCTTAATAACCTTGGATTGATTAATGGATATTCTTTTTTATTTTCAAAATATTCCCAAAAAGATGGTTCGAACATTATAGATATATTAAAGTTTTCTAATACACCTTCTTTTTCTTTCAAATGAATAAATTTAAATATTTCAGGATGCCAAGATTCTAAAATTCCCATATTTGCCCCTCTTCTTTTTCCTCCCTGTTTTACTACATCCGTAACTGTATCTATGATTTTCATAAATGAAACAGGACCTGAGGCAACACCTCCTGTAGATGCAACAACATCACCCTCAGGTCTTAGTTTTGAATAGTTTATACCAATTCCACCACCAGATTTAAATATTAAAGCTGCTTCTGTTGCTGATTTCATTATTGATTCCATATTATCATCAATATCTAATACAAAACATGCAGATAATTGTCCTAAAACTGCACCTGCATTAAATAATGTGGGGGAATTTGGCATAAATCTTTTACTTGCCATTAAATCATAATATTGATAGAAATTCTCGTAATATTTGTCAAATTCTCCATTTTCTAACATTTTTATAAATTCTGACCATGAAACTTTCATATGACCCCTTTCATTTAAATAATCATACAAATATTTCATTCTTTCTAAATGATATCTATTCCACCTAAACTTTGGATCTTTTATTGGTAATCCATATTTATTCTCATTTTTTTCAAAATCAAATTCTTCTTTTGGATGTATTTTTTGTTTTCCTTCTTTATCATATACTCTTTCATCATACAATAAATCTGGTATTACAATTAATGCTGCTACCCTTTCAAACATTTGTTTTGGACCTTCTATTAATTCTTTATTTTCATTTCTTAATAAATATCTATTTACCATTAATCTAATTGAATTAATAGAAAATCTTTTTGCAACTTCCTCTTCATAGAATCTTCCTAATAAATTTTTCTTTTCTTCTCTTATTTTTTCTTTTTCTTTCCTATAAGAAATATATGCCTTAGCAACATCATATAAATCAAATTTCAATAAGGATAATTCAACAATATCCTGAATCTCTTCAACAGTCGGATATTTTATATTATCATATTTTTCTTCTAATACTTTTATTACATAATCAACAACTTTTTCCAACTTTTCTTTATCATAAGCACCAACAGCTTTCATTGCTCTCTCCACAGCATATTTTATTCTTTCAGGATCAAAATCTACAATTCTTCCGTCTCTTTTAATAACTTTTTTTATTTTATAATTTTTTTGTCCTAAAACAATCTCTTTTTCTTTTTTTTCATTAGAAAAATCATTTATAAACTCTCTATCGTTCATCTAAATTTTTTATAGAAAATTTTTAAATTCTTTTCTATGATAAATTTTTAAAATACGGTTATAAATATTTATTTCATTGATAATCAATAAATATTTTCTATAAATATATTATCTCAATGTTATCTCTTTTATTTTCTGATCTAACTGGATAATTACCTATATTTACTTTATTTTTATCTTTTTATCATATATTTCAACCAATTTTACTTCTCCTGCAACATTTATAATTTTTGCTTTATTTATTATATCTTCTAAACCACCAGCTTCATGTATATGTCCATGTATATTTAAAATAACCTTATTATTATTTTCAATGAATTTTTTCAATTCATAACTACCAGAAATATTTAAGGACGACATAGAATTCTTTGGAGGGATATGTGTTAATAAAATAATATATTTATCATTAAATTTTTTCCTCAATTCATTTAAAAATCTTTCAAATTCTTTTTCATCAATTATATTTAATAATATATCAGCTCCTCCAAATCCAACCAATACAAAATTATCCTTTATTATATACTTTTTATCTAAATTTCTTATTTTATATATTTTTTCTAGTAATTTTATATCTTCTAATGTTTCATGATTTCCTGGTATTATTAAAATTTTGCTTGGATCTATATTTTCTGTTAACTTTTTTATTAATCCTCTCTCTATTTCTCCCATTTCTGCTATATCTCCCAAAATTATTATATAATCTGGTCTTTCTTTTTTATATAATTCTATTATTTTATATATCAGCCCAAAATCATTATGTATGTCAGATGAGACTATTAGCTTCATAATATATTTATATATACCATTCCCTTTTATTTTTTATATAAGATATTAAAAATTCTTTTAGCTTATTATAATCATAAAAAACATTCATATTATTATATTTTTTAATAAATTCATTAAGAATTTTTTCTTCTCTTTCTGTAAACAAATCTTTTTTTGAGAAATATAATATTATTTCTTTATTGAATATTTTTTTTATCATATTTAATAAATTTGTTTGTTCTTCAATGCTATATCCGCATGTTTCAGTTAAATCAAAAATATATATAATCAAATTTGCAAGATAATTTAACGCTAATATAGATTTTTTCTCAATTTCATTCATTTCTTCTATAGGTCTATCTAAAATTCCTGGAGTATCAATTACTTGTATATCAAAATATGGTGTTTTAATATATCCTATCATTAAATCTTTTGTTGTAAATGGATACGGTTCAATCTTAACATTTGATCCTGTTAAATTTTTTAATAATGTACTTTTCCCAACATTTGGTAAACCGGAAATAACAATTGTAGGTAAATTTTTAATATTTGGTATTTTTCTTCTTCTATTTAAATAAATATTATAATATTTAAATATTATCCAATTTCTCCTCAATATACTAGATATTCTTCCATAAAATTCCCTTCTATATTTTTCTATTAATTTTTTATCTTTTGTTAACTTTATATCATTCTTATACTTTAAATAAACCTGCTTTATTATTTTTCTTATATATTTTATCCTTTCTTTTAATTTCTTTATATCTATATCAGTAAATAATAATTTATACAATTCTTTATAGAATTTATTTTCAGGTAAAATTATATCATTATATATTTTTTCTAATTTATCATCGATATATTGGTATATTGTTTGTAATTTTACGATATTTCTTTCTTTTATATCATAAAATTGATTACTATTATTCTTTGCTCTTTTAAATGCAGATGATAATAGTTCTTCAACAAATTTATATTTCATAAAAATTTATATTATAAAAAATTAAAAAATTATTCTAGATTTATTTTCTTTCCTTCATAACCTGGCTTTTTCCCTATTTCAATCCTTAATACTCCATTTTCATATTTTGCCTTTATAGAATTCTCATCTGCATCTCCTGGCAATGGAATTACTCTTTTATATCCTGAAAATACTCTTTCAGATAATATATAATTCTCATCTTTTTCTTTCCTTTCAATTTTTCTTGATGCAACAATTTTTAGATGATGATCTACTAAGGTAACATTTATATCTTTCTTATCAACTCCTGGTAGATCAATTTCTATTAGATATTTATCTCCTTCATCTACTACATCTACTGCAGGTACTTCATATTCAAAGTCAAGTCCAAATCTTTTTCTTGCCCTACTAAAGAATCTCCTCCATAATTTCATCTGTCTAGCAATTTCCCTTCTAATTTCTTCATATATGTCATTAAAGTCATCTATATCCATAATATTGTTATTTCTTTAATGGTTTATAAGATAATAAAGATGCATAACCAACAACATTCTTTTCATCATTATTTATTTCAGAAGATAAAATATGATTTATTAGTTTTATTTTTCCTTTATATAATTTTGTATATTCTATAAAAAATAAAAAAGGATATTTTCCACAGAATATTTTACTATCTATTTCCAATTTGTATAATTTTTCAGAATCTAAATTTAATATATACTCTATTATTTTTTCAGATTCTTTTTTTACATTTTTAGATATATTTTCTTTATATATAATATTTCCATAAAATTCTCCGTGATGATATAAATTTCCAGTAGATATTAATACAATTTTTCTATTTAATTCTTTAGATAATTCTTTTAATAATTTAACAAAATCTTTTATCATTTCTAATTCAACTTCTTTTACAATTATTGGAACAATTTTTACTTTATCCTTAAATAAATATCTCAATATAGGTAATTGAACCTCAATTGAATATTCATATTTTGATATAATTGGATTTTCATATGAATCATAATTATTTAATATTTTTCTAGCAAATTCTACATCTACTTTAATTATACCAAATGGCGTATACCAATCATCAATTATCAAATTTATTTTTTGACCAATATTATGATGATTTGGACCAATAATTATTATTGTATCAAAATCAAAATTTTCATATAATTCTTTATAGAATTTTACAGAAACTGGTAAAAGATATTCATAACTTGCATGTGGAACAATTCCGGAAATTATATTTTTTTCTTTTTTTATATTTTTTGGAATATACCCAGGTCCATATCTTTTATCCATAAAGTATTGTTCGATTTGAGAGAGTAAATCTGAAGAATCAAATGGATAAAATCCCTTTGCTCTCATAAATTGCATAATTTTATTTTGAAATTATAATTTATTAATTTTTTTAATATTTTTATTGTTATGATTGCTGGATTAGAAATACATCAACAAATTGATACAAAAGAAAAACTATTTTGTAATTGTCCTACAAATTTAAGTGATAAATATGATTATAAAATTGAAAGAAAATTGAGAGCAACATTAAGTGAAATTGGAAAAAAAGATATTGCAGCAGAATATGAAACTATGAAAGATAAAAAATATATATATGAATATTCTAAAGATTATTCTTGTTTAGTTGAGCTTGATGAAGAACCACCACATTTAATTAATATTGAAGCATTAAAATTTGGAATATTAATCTCAACATTTTTTAATATGTATATTCCAAAGGTTTTACAGGTTATGAGAAAGATTGTTGTAGATGGATCAAATACATCTGGTTTTCAAAGAACATTATTATTATCACTAAATGGAGAATTAAAATATAAAGATAAAAAGATAAGTATTGGAACAATTTGTATTGAAGAAGACGCTGCAAGAAAAATTGAAGAGGGAGAAGATTATATAGTTTATAGATTGGATAGATTAGGAATACCATTAATAGAAATATCTACAGGTCCTGATTTAAGAGATCCAAAAGAAGTAAAGGAAGTCGCTGAATATATTGGATTAATATTAAGATTAACTGGAAAAGTAAAAAGAGGATTGGGAACTATTAGACAAGATGTAAATATATCAATAGAAGGGGGAGAAAAAATTGAAATAAAGGGTATACAGAATTTAAAAATAATAGATAAAGTTTGCGAACTTGAAGTAAAAAGACAAGAAAGGATGTTAGAATGGAAAAAAAATATGAATGAAAGAGGTATTGAAGGGTATGAATTGGTAGAATAGATTTATATTTTTTAATAGATCATAATTCTTAATGAAAACTCAATTTGGAACAATTCTTGTAGAAATCATATTATTTATAGTTGCTGGTATTGCTGCTTATATATTCGTTTCTACAGCATATAATAATTTAAATGGAATAAGTAATGCTGCAATTGCAAACTCTCAATCATTACAAAATCAATTAAATACTTACATTACATTAGATTCTTGTGCATATAACAATACAACAAATTTATTATATTTCTATGTAACAAACAGGGGAAGTATAGTACTAAATCAAAATTTAACATTATTATTTGTTAACGGAGTATTAGTAAATAATACAAGAATTTATATTGCAAACAGCTATACTGGCACTTCAGCTTGGGGGCCTTATGATACAATTGCAATTGTTGCAAATATTTCTGTAACAACGAACTTTTATCAAGTAAAAATTGTTGCATCTACTGGAGCATATGCACAGAATTTGGTATATGTTAATACAACTGCAAGTACGTGTACGGTAGTATGAAATCTGATTTAGGATCAATTGTTGGAGCAATTATTGGATTTGTCATTTTTATTATTTCTTCATCTATTTTATATTTAATTTTAGATAATTATTATAAGAATTTTTATTATACAGCAAATTCGGTAGCTAACCAAGTAAGAAATATTGTAGGAGAAAATATAAAATTTTTAAATAATCAAACAAACTATTCAAGTCCATATTTAATTATATATAATAATGGAAATAAAGCATTAGATTTATCGTGTTTTCAATTATATGTTAATGGTTATTTTTCCCCTTTTAATTATTCTATAAATTATTTATATCCATCAAATCTATTTTTACCGGGTGAAAATGCAACAATATATTTTAACAATAATTATTTAGTAAATAATTCATGGAATTATATAATATTGGTATCTTGTTATGGGATTAAGTTTCAAACTTTAATATATGCTAATTAATTAATATAATATGAGATTACAATCCGAGATGATTGTAGCATTGATATTATTGGTAGCGGGTGCTCTTGCTACTGTTATAATATACAATATAATTTCTCCCAATTTAAATATCATAAATCCAACTGGACAGGGAATTTCAAAATCTTTAAAATTAAATTTCCAATTATTAGATTATTTTATAGCAAATAATACTTTATATGCATATGTAAAACCTTCAGAACCTGTTAATTATTCTCAAGTATTTGCAATTTTAAATGATAGATTAGTAAAAGTTTATCCTTATAATTCAAATGGATCTATTGTAAATCCATATAACAATGGTTTATTAATTATTGTTGCAAATTTATCACAAATTCCTCCAGATCAAAATGGAAATTATAAATTAGAAGTTGGGATAGTTAATGATATAATCGGAATATTTACTATAAAATATATTTCAAATCATTTAATTAATTATTTTCAACCGCCAATTGTCTTTAACATATTAGATTTTACTTGTCAATTCCCATATTTAACTTTAACATTGTACAATACTCAAAGCATTCCTACACCATCTCCATTCCAACAAGATATTGCAATATGTAATGGAACAATAAATATAGGTCCTAATTTTGCTTATATAAACAATGTAACATTATTTAATTTAATTAATAATAATGGATCAAATGTATATTTTACTACAACCTGTAATAGTACTCCTGATATATATTCATGGTATGAAGGACAATTAATAAATGGAAGTACATATTGTAAGATTTGGTGGATAAAATTAGATAATGGTATCCATGCTAATAGTAATGTAACAATATATATGTATATAGGAAATAGTTCTTCAAATTATTATCAACAATATTATCCTTATGTGGGTGCTTCTCCAAATGTAGATCCTTCAAGACAATATGATAATGGTAGATATGTATTTACAGCATATGGATATTTTAATAATACAACAGATGGATGGGGTTTATATAACACTTCCTCATTATGGTCTCCTAAAGTAACTCCAAATGGTATTCAAATGACAAATGGAAACTATCAACAATGTAGTGGAACATATATATTACCTCCAAATAATTGGAATATTACTTTAATGCCTTTAATTGTTGAAACAACTTGGTATTTCTATTCTTCTTCATATTCCATTTATATAGGTACAGGAGGGTCTATAATATCTTTATTTGGAAATACTAGTAACCAAATATCAGGACCGGTACCTAACTTATCTACAAATGCTTTTTTCTGGTACCATCCTTCTAGTGGTGGATTATATTTAAGATCTGCAGTAACTGGTCAAACTTTAAATTCTACAAGTTTTCCATTTCAATCTGATACGGTTTACGGATATTTGATAGTTAATTCAACATATGCTCAAACAGGATATTATATTTATAATACTAATCAGGTATGGGTTCCATTAACATTATTAAATACATATAATAGAAATTATAATAGATATACATATGCAAGTTTAAATTATAATCCATTTCAATATCCTACTTTAGAATTATCAGGAGTATGCAGCAGTTCATTAGCATCATCAAGTTTATACATCCAATGGGTAATTGCTAGAGCATATCCTCCAAATGGTGTAATGCCTTTAATTTATATTGGTTAAAAATATGAATTTTATAATATTTTTTTATGGTCCGGGTAGCCTAGTGGTAAGGCGTCGGGCTGTGGACCCGAAGATCGCGGGTTCAAATCCCGCCCCGGACCCTAATGAGTTTCCCAACCAACAGTTTTTTCAAATCCTAAAATTTTCTTAATATAACTTTCTAATAATAACTTTTCTTTATTTATTATTTTACATAAGTTGTGGGCCAATTTTAACCCTTTAGGATAAGATTTTTGATCATAAATAATTTCTTTTATTATTTCTTTGAACTTTTCTTTTCCAATTTTCTCCATTCCTTCCAATCTATATATATGATCATTATACCTAGCTCTGAAATATATTATATATATATTTTTGTTACAAAATGAACAGTTTGGAATTTTAAAACCTAAAAATTCTTTTAATTGTTTTTCTTTAATATCTGTATAAAATATTTCTGATGGAAAAACTTTCATCAATGTTAATAAATCTGATCTACCTGGCTTTATTATATCTAAATTTAATATTCTTTTTGCAACTGCCAACAAATTTCCATTATTTATTAAATATTCAAAATTTTCTAAAAATTCTTTTCTCCTATTTTCAATATTCTCATTATAAAAATTATACAGAAACTTTGAATATAATATAGAATCTGATATTATTGATCCATCTATAAATACATATCTATCAGAATATTTTCTCGCCAATTTATATTCTAGATTTTTTGATATTAATTCTGAAATATCTTGAATATCAAAATTTTCATTATTTATTGATCTTATAAAAGATGTTTCAAAAAATTCTATATCCTCTATACTTTCATATATATCATCAGAAACAATTACTGCTCTTGAATATATATAACTGTAAGGTCCAACAATTCCATTTACATGGGAAGAATCTATAAATCCATATTTTTTCTTTTCTTTTACTTCAAAATTATCTAAATCTAATTTTTCAATATTAATTTTTTCTTCCTCATAATTTTCTTCACCTCTTTTTATTTGATTTATTTTTTGATTTATTCTTTCCAATAAATTTCTTTTTAACATAAAAATATTTTTATATTAAATTATATTAAATATGTATCCCCGCTTAGACGAACCAATATGAAAAAATGAATATTGGTAACGATGGGCGGGGGACATTTATGCCGCGGTGCCCGAGCGGACCAAGGGGTATGGCTGGAGACCATATCCCCGAAAGGGGGCGTGGGTTCAAATCCCACCCGCGGCGGATTTAATTTAAATTACTAAATAAATTTACAATTATTTATATTTTATAGTTGATCATTTTAAAGCAACCTTTAAAACAGATATTGATAAAAATCTTAATTTTACTGAAGAAACTATTGAAATTTTAGATAATAAAAATTGTCACAATATATAAAGATAAAAAGTTTTTGAAATCTTTACAAAGAAAAAGCAAATATTATATAAAAATCATAAATGAATTTAAATATTTAAATTAAATTAAATTTAAAAAATTACTTATAAAAATATCTTAATGGCTACAGGTCCTACTTACATAGTAAAATTTAGAAGAAGAAGGAAAAATATTACAGATTATAGAAAGAGGTTAAAGTTATTAAAATCAAAAAAACCAAGATTTGTTGTTAGAAGATTTTTAAATAATATATTAGCACAAATAACATTATATAATGAAAATGGAGATAAAACATTATTCACAATACATTCAAAAATATTAGAAAAGAAATATGGATGGAAAGGTCATAGAGGAAATTTACCAACAGCATACTTAGTTGGTTTATTAGCAGGTTTAGAAGCAAAGAAAAGAGGAATTGAAGAAGCAATATTAGATATTGGAAGATATAGATCAACAAAAGGAAATTCTTTATATGCAGCATTAAAAGGAGCAGTTGATGCTGGATTAAAAATACCACATAGTAAAGAAATTTTGCCTTCTGAAGATAGAATAAGAGGGGAACATATAAAAAATTATGCATTAATGTTAAAAGAAGAAGATCCTGAAAAATATAAAAGACAGTTTTCAAGATATTTAAAAGTTGGATTAGAACCTGAAAAAATAGTAGAACATTTTGAAGAAGTAAAAAATAAAATATTAAAAGAATATGGCCTCTGATTGGAAAGATAACTTAGATCCTGTATTTAGGGATTTTATAAAATCATTAATAGAAGAAACAAAAAAGTATAAAAATATATATGAAAATTCTGATAATCCTTCAAAAGTACAAATATGGATTGCTTTAGGTATATTATATAGAAAATTATTATCTATAGAAGGAAAATTATCAGAAATAGAATCTATAATAAATAATAAGGAATTAAAGGAAAAATTAGAAGAATATTTGAAAAAACTTTAATAAACAACAGCAACTAGAACCCCGCCTATTTTTTCTCTTTTACATTCCTCATTTGTTTTAACTCCTTTATTAGTAGATACTAACAATATCCCAAAACCACTTGCAGGTAAATATCTTTTTTCATACTTTTCTAGTTCTCTATATGATACAGGAAACCTAGGGTGAATTGCCTTTCCAAAATTAAAATATTCTGAAAATATAGCAACTATCTTTTTCCCCTCTGTTTTATATCCCTCAATATATTTATATTCTTTTAATTTTTCCAAAATATTCAATAATAATTTATTATAATAATTAAATTCTACTACTCTTCTTCCAACATTTATACAATTTGTAGCATGAGAAAAGAAATCATTAATTATATCTACCATTATTCTCCAAGAACTTTAAATCCTAATTCTTTTGCCATTTCCCTAAAACACCTTCCACATATATATATTTTATATCTTTTAATAACTCTATCATGAGAACCACATATTATACACCTTATACTTCCTTTTCCAAATTTTCTTTCCTTGTTTTTAATTCCATATTCTTCTAATACTTTTATTAGACTTTTATTCTCATTTACAGCCTTTTGTATTAATTCTTGTATATTTTTAATCTTTCCCTCTTTGATTAATCTTCTTACTTCTTCTTTTATGTATTTTGGTGCATTATTTTTAAGTATCTTTGCCAAAGTACCTGGTTTGTTTTTCTGTAATTCTACTAAATATGACCAATCATTTGGCATTTATTAATAATATATTAGTAAGATTTAAAAAGAAATATAGATTTTTAAGGAAAAAATTAAAATAAATATAATAATGTTAAAATCCCTAATTGTTGGGATAGATCCGGGTACAAATTTGGGATTAGTTGTTATAGACGATAATGGAAATATAATTGATAAATTAAGCGGAAAAAATATACAAAATGAAGATATAATTAAATATATAAGTAATTTAAAATATGTTGTACTTATTGCTACAGATAAAAAAGAAATACCAAAGACTGTGTTGGATATAGCATCGAAACTAAATATTGGCGTATATAATCCAAAAGAAGACATTAGCTTAGAAATAAAAAATAAGTATTATAAAGACAAAAATTTAAAGAAGATATTTGAAAATAATCATGAATTTGATGCATATATATCAGCAATAGAAGCATTAAAGAAACTAAAAGAGATATTTGAAAAAGCAAAAAAGTTTTCTGAAAACCAAGAAGAATATATCAAAATATTAAGATATATACTAAAGAATAGAAAAATAGAGGTTATATCTGCAAAAAATAATTTAAAAGAAAAAGAAAAAGAAATAAGAGAAGAAAAGAAAAAGAAAAAGAGAAGAAAAGATAGAAAAAATATGGAAATAATAAAAGTTATTATAAAGAACAAAAATGAGGATGATAAAAAAGAAAAAGAAATAGAAGAATTAAATAAAAAATATATTGAATTATTAAATGATTATAATATTTTATCTAAGATTTTAACAGAAAGATTAAAAATTGATGATAATATTATACCAAAAATTTCTTTTTTGTATTTAAACAAAATTTATTATAATAAAATATTTATAGATGAATTCAAAGAAGAATACATTGCACATTATAAAAATAAAGATGTAAAATTTTTTATAAAAGGAGAGAATTTAATAGAAGCTAGAAATATTTTTTCAAGATTTTATGTTGTAGATAAATTTAAAGAATTAAAAAATTTTGTTATTGTTGAAAAGTTCCATGAAGAAAAATCTAATGTAATAGAAAAAGATATTGATGAAGAAAAGTTAAGGAAAATTTTAAAAAATTATAGAGAACACCGTCTTCAAAATCTATTGTAATAATTCTTGAATAGTTATGAAATAAATAACTAACTACTAACTAGTAGTATATTAAAGCTTGGCAAATATAATATAACAAACTTACATTTTGATATGGGTGTATCGAAAATTTTATAAAGGTATTTATAAAATTTTCGATAATCAATATTTTTAAACAGAAAATCTATAGATATTTTTAGAAGGAAAAAACAATCATGGAAAGATTTTAGGGGCGATTTTTTAAAAATTGACGAAAAAATTACTATTTTAAAAAATAAGAACAACATTTTACATATTTTTAAATAGATTGCAAAGATATTTTATAAAATTTTTTATAATATAGAATATTATGATAACAAATTCAATAATAGACTATTTTTTATCAGATTTTGAAAAAATATCAAATAAAAAAAATAATCTTATTATAGATGGAAGATATTTTGAAGAAGATTTCATTCCATACGAAATAAAATTTAGAGATAAAGAAAAAGAAATTATATTATCTAATATAAACTTATTTTTAAATAGAAATACTGGAAGTAACCTTTTTTTATATGGAACTACAGGTACTGGAAAAACGTTAATAGCTAGATATATAAATAAAGGTATATCATTTTATTCAGCAAAAAATAAACTGAAAGTAAAGGTTGCATATATAAATTGTAAACAAATATTATCAGATGAAGTGGATTATTATATATTTAAGAGAATATATGAAGAATTAGTAAATATAAATATAAAAAGTGGAGTTAGGAAGAATGATATATATGAAAATATATATAAATTTATAATAAATAACGACTATAAACTAATAATAATATTAGATGAAGTAGATAATATATTTAAAAAATCAGAAAATACAGAAATATTATATTTATTATTAAGAAATTATGATATAAACTTTTTAAATAGAATAAGACTAATACTTATTTCTAATTCTCCTTCTTTTATATCTCAATTAGATCAAAGAATAAAATCATCATTTTCATCAATAATTCAAATAAGATTTTCCCCTTATAATTATTATGAATTGAGAGAAATTTTAAAAGATAGAGCTATAAAAGCTCTGAAGCCAGGTTCAATATCTGAAGAAGATATAAACTATATATCTGCAAAAGTTTCTAAAGAATTTTTTGGAGATGCTAGAATTGCAATAAATGTATTAAGATTGGCGGCAACAATTTCATATAATAAAAATAAAGAAAAAATAGATAGAGAAGATATAGATGAAGCATTTTCTAATGTTGACTTAAATATATTAGATTCTATAATAAGTACTCTAAATAAAACACAGAAACTAATATTGTTAGCTTTAATAAAAGAACAAATAAAAAATAAAGACTTTGTAACATTTAACAATCTATATGAAGAATATGTAAATTTATCTAATAATTTTGGTATATCGGTTTTAGATAAAACATTAGTATATAAAAATTTAAAGAAAATAGAAAGTATTTTTGGAGAATTGATAGAATCAAAAATAATATCTAATGGAAAAAAAGGTGTGAACAAAGTAATAAAGATAATATCAGATGTTGATAATCTTAAAAAAATATATGAAAAAATAAAAAAAGATATATGAATAAAGAAGATTTCATAAAATTATTATGGGAAAATAATATATTTATTGAAAAAAAAGCATATGATCTTTTAAATAATCTAAAAGAGGATGATTTAGACATTATATTTAGAGAAGCAATAAAAAGCAATGTAAATAAGATAGATGAAGATTTTATTAATAAAATAATTAGAAAAAATATTAATAATAATAAGGAAAATTTAGAAAAAAATGAAAATAATTTAAATAAAAAGCAGAATAAGATAAATATCAAAGATTTTTTTAATATAAAGGAAAATAAACAAAACATAGAAAAAGAAAGTAATAATGTAGTAGTTATAGAAAGTATGAAAAGGCATATTGGAGAGGAAATTGAGTTATCAGTAAAAGAGATGAAAGAAACGAAAGAAATAAATATTCTAAAAAGATTTGAAATACAAAAAAATAAACTAGATGTAATATCCTGGATAGCATATTATAAACAGAGATTAAATAAGATAAAGAAAATATTAAGAGAACATTCTGAAATGAGGGAAATATATCCATTAAATAAGATACCTGAAAATGAAGAAGTTGCAATTGCTGGATTGATATATGATAAAAAAATAACTGAGAAAGGAATAATTTTTATTATAGAAGATGGAAATAATATTATAAAAGCATTTGTAAGTAAAGATAATGAAAATATAAATTTCAAAATAGTTAAAGATATACCATTAGATTCTGTTATCGGTTTGGTTGGTACATATAAAAATAAGATGTTTTTTGTAAATAATGTAATATTGCCAGATGTACCAATTAGAAAACCAAAAACTCTTGGAGAAGATGATGTATATATATTGTTTACAGGTGATTGGCAGATAGGAAATAAATATACTTTTTATGATCTATTTGATAGGTTTTTAAAATTTGTAAATGGAAAAACAGAAAATGAAAAAATAAATGAAATTGTAAGAAAGATTGGTTATATTATAATTATAGGAGATATTGTAGACGGTGTTGGTGTTTATCCAGAACAAAAAGAAGAATTAATATTAAAAACATATGAAGACCAATATAGAAGTTTTGAAGATTATATATTAAAAATACCTGAAAGTATAAAGACAATTATTATACCAGGAAATCATGATATTCCAAGATTAGCAGAACCACAACCCGAACTGCCAAGATCTCTACTAAAGGAATCATATTCAATGAAAAATATATATTATTTATCGAATCCATCATATGTAAAAATACATAATTCAATTGTTGGATTATTATATCATGGATATGTTTTAGACTGGTTAGTGTCAAACATTTCTTTTTTAAGAGAAAGAGGAGGATATGATAATCCTGGAGAATTAATGAAGTTTATGTTAATGTTAAGGTTAATATTTACTTCTCATGGATCAAATCCATATGTTCCATATATAAATGAAGATCCTTCTGTAATAGAAATTGTACCAGATTTCTTTCATACAGGACATATACATAGAGCATCTTATGATGAATATAGAGGAATAGATTTAATTAATTCATCTACTTTCCAAGATATAACTCCATATCAGAGAGAGTTAGGCCATAAGCCTGAACCAGGTATTTTATTTTTGAGAAACATAAAGAATGGAGAAGTTTTTAGTGTTAATTTATTTAATTTTGAAATAAGAAAGTTAAGAGATAAAGTTATATAAGATATTTATATAATATAATAGGAATGAAAATAAATAAGGAAAGCGAAACAGAAATGGAAATAATATTTGAAAATGATAAGGCAACAATATCTATATTATTAAAAGAAGAATTAGATAAAGATCCAAATGTAATAATTGCTGCTTGGAAGGAAAATCACCCATTAATAAAAGATATTTATTTATATATAAAGACTGATGGAAAAAGGAAACCAAGAGAAATATTAATAGATGCAATAAAGAGAGCTTTAGATAGGTTAAATGATTTTGAAAAGGAATATAACAAAATAATTAATGAAATTAAATAAAATAACATTAGATACATCTATAGTAATTGATGAATATGTATCAAAATCATTATTAAATAATAGTATTTCTTTTGATGAAGTAATAATACCTGTACCTGTAATTGATGAATTACAAGCACAGGCAAATAAAGGTCTTGAAAAAGGATTGGTTGGTTTAAGGGAACTTCAAAAAATTAGAGAGCTATCTGAAAAATATAATTATAAAGTAACAATATTAGGTGAAAAACCAACATTAGAACAAATAAGACTGGCAAAGCATGGATACATAGATTATTTAATTATTAAAATTGCAAGAGATACAGGATCTACATTGTTAACATCAGACAGAACATTATATGAAACCGCAAAGGTATATAATGTCGATTGTTTATTAATTGAAAAGGAAGGTGTTTCAAAAGAAAATCTGCCTTTTTTAGATTTATTTACTGATGATACAATATCTGTCCATATTATTGAAAATACAAAAGTAAAAAGAAAAAGAGGAAAACCTGGTGATTGGTATTTAGAAGAAATAGATAAAGTATATGGAAATAAAGATATAGAAGATTTAATTGATAAAATAATATATATTGCTAGAAATAGAAGAGATTCCTTTATAGAACAAGAAAGAAAGAATAGTTTAATTATTCAATTGGGAATTTTTAGAATTGTAATTGTAAAACCCCCGTTATCAGATGCATATGAAATAACAATTGTAAAGCCATCAAAAATATTAAGATTAGAAGATTATAATTTGAATGAAAAAATAATTGAAAGATTAAAAGAAAAATCTGAAGGAATTGTAATTGTTGGGAAACCAGGTTCTGGAAAAACAACATTTGCTCAGGCTCTTGCAGAATATTATTTAAGTATGAAAAAGATTGTTAAAACTGTAGAATCTCCAAGAGATTTAATAGTATCTCCAGATATTATTCAATATTCAAAAAATTATTCTACTGATGAAGAAATACATAATATATTATTATTATCAAGACCTGATTATGTAATTTTTGATGAAATGAGAGATACTAGAGATTTTAAATTATATATAGATTTAAGATTGGCAGGAATTGGAATGATTGGTGTTGCACATGCTGAAAGGCCAATAGATATTGTTCATAGATTATTATCAAGGACAGAGCTTGGTTTAATTCCTCAAATAATTGATACAATAATATATATAAATAAAGGACAGGTTGAGAAAGTATATTATTTAAATTTAACTGTTAAAATTCCATATGGTTTAAAAGAAGAAGATCTGGCAAGACCTGTTGTTGAAGTAAGAGATTTTTTAACAAATGAGTTAGAATATGAAATATATACTTTTGGCGAAGAAATAATGGTTGTTCCAATTAAAAAATATAGATTAAAATCTGGAATTCAAAGATTTTTAGAAGATTTATTAAATATAGAATATAAAAGAAAATATAATAATGTTTATGTGGAAGTTTTGGATGATAGAATAATATTTTATATTCCAAAAGATCTCAAAAGAAAATTTATTAGAAATGAAAAAAGATATTTAATGAGTATAAGAGATAAATATAATTTAAGAATTGAAATAAAAAATGCTGAAAAATTAAATGAAAGTATAAATTTTGATTATGAAATATCAAAAGATTATCTTACAATAATGTTTAATAATTTATTTAAGAAAAGGGATGTAGAATTATATATAAATGGAAGATTAATTGGAAAATTTAAAATAAATAAAAAGGGAAAAATTGTTTTAGATCTAAATTCTGAAATAGGAAAGGAAATATTAGAAGCTATAAATAATAAAAGTAAGATAGAATTTAAATTAGTATGAAAAGAATTGCTGTAATTGATAGGGATAGATGTAAGGCTCCTGAAAAATGTGATTATATATGTATGAAAGTATGTCCTGTTCAAAAAAATAATTTAAAAATATTTAATATTTTACAAGATAAAAAGCCATCTATTGATGAATCTTTGTGTATTGGATGTGGAATATGTGTAAAAAAGTGCCCATTTAATGCAATAATAATTATAAACTTAACAAAAGAACCTGATGAAAAGCCAGTATTTCAATATGGCCCAAACACATTTAGATTATATAGATTACCAATAATTAAGGAAGGAAAAGTTGTTGGAATAATTGGAAGAAATGCGATGGGAAAAAGTACAGCAATAAATATAATAGCTGGTTTATTAAAACCAAATTTCGGTGATTTTAATAAAAAATATGATGATAAAGAAATTATAAGAGAATTTAGAGGTTCTGAACTTCAATCATATTTTGAGAAATTATATAGTAATAAAATAATAATATCATATAAACCACAAAATATTACTAAAATAAAAAATATGTTAAAGGATAAAACAGTTAGAGAATTTTTATCAAAAGTTATAAATAATTTAGATGAAATATCAAAAAAATTTGAAATAGAAAATATATTGGATAGAAAAATTGGAGATTTATCTGGTGGGGAATTTCAGAAAATATTATATATATTTTCAGTATATAAGGAACATAATTTATTATTAATTGATGAGGTTACAAATTATTTAGATATATATGAAAGATTAAGAATATTAAATAATTTAAATGAAATAAAGGAAAAAGATACAATATTAATAATAGATCATGATTTATTATTTTTAGATTCAATTTCTGATATAATACATATTGTTTATGGGGTACAAAAAGCATATGGTGCTTTTTCATATCCTGTTGGAGCAAAAGAAGGTATAAATCAATATTTAGATGGGTTTATAAAGAGGGAGAATTTAAAAATAAGAGATAAGCCAATAAGATTGGATGTAAAAAGTTATACAGATGTAAAATTTGGAAAAAAAATTGTTGAATGGGAAAATGTTATAGTAAATTTAGATAATTTTAGACTTGAGGCAAATGAAGGATTTATAAGAGAAAATGAAATAATTGGAGTAGTTGGAAGGAATGGAATTGGAAAAAGCACTTTTGTAAAAGCTTTAGCCGGAGAAATAAAATATGAAGGAAATATATCAAAAAATTTAACAATATCATATAAACCACAATTTTATGATTTTTCTAATTATAATATAACTGTAGATCAATTTTTGAAAAGTTTTAATGAAAAATATAAAGAAGATTATAAAGAATATTTATCAATGTTAAATATTTCTGATCTATTAGATAGAGAGGTTAATACATTATCTGGAGGAGAATTACAAACAGTATATACATTTGGTACATTGATAAAAGATGCAGATTTATATTTAATAGATGAACCGTTTGCAGATCTTGATATAGAACAAAGATTATTATTATCAAAATTTATAAGAGATATAATAAAAATTAGGGGGAAAGCATGTTTAGTTGTAGATCATGATTTAATATTTTTGAATTGGATTTCTGATAGAATTTTGGTATTTGCAGGGGAACCTGGTAAATATGGAAAAGCTTTGGGTATATATGAAAATAAGGAGGGATTAAATATATTTCTAAAACAATTGAATATAACAATGAGAACTGATGAAGAAACAAAAAGGCCAAGAATTAATAAACAAAATAGTAGATTAGATCTTATACAAAAACAAAAAGGAATATATTACGAATAACCTATTCAGACTTAACAAACACATATACTATTCCACCACAATATGGACATGTTCCTTTTATTGCTGTCCTTCCATTTTTCAATGTAACCTTTTGTGGATTCTGTACTGGCACTTTTTTCTTGCATCTGACGCAGTATGCCATATATTGTTCTACCATTAATAATTTTTACTAAAAAAATTTATATATTTATTGGGTAAATATATAAGTTTCAAAAAGAGAAATTTTACAAAAAATAAAAGAAAAAAAGATTTATTTATTCTCTAAATATTTATCATCTATATTAATAATTAAATATTTATCATCCTTTTTAATATCTATATTAATATTAATTTCTCTAAAATTTTTTATTATATTGTTTTTGTCATAATCTTTAAATATCCACGAGTATATGTTTAAAAATTCGCCAATTTTTTCTAACCTATTAATTTCTTTATTAATTTCATCCAAATATCTTTTTTGCTCTTCTATTATTCTTTTTATTTTTTCTTTTTCTTCATTTAGTTTCTTTATTCTTCTATTTTCTCTACTATTTAAATAAAGATTTATGAAATATTTATTTATATCATCAATAATATTTCCATTTTCATCTATTATAATCTTTAAGTTTACTATTTCATTATAAATATTATATATTTTTTCTATTTCTTCTTTATTTAGTTCTTTTGGACTTTTATTTTTATCAACATTTGCTTTTTTTACTATATATTCAGAATATTTTCCTCCTAAAGATAGATCTATTGCTAAAAATCTTACAACATCTTTTTTATTTGTATTATTTACTTTTTCAAAAAAATCATTTATATTATTTATAATATTTACGGAACCTGGAGGTTTTATATATTTTTCATTTCTAAATATTTTTCTTACTCCAAAGTTTTTATATTGATTTGCATATAAAATTATATCATTATAATCTGTTACAATTAATAATCCATTTGGAAAAAGCTCTATATATAATTTTCTTTCATTATTTTTTATTATTATAATCTTATCATTATTATCTATTTCAATATTTATTTTTGTTTCATTAAAATCTTTCCTTAATTTTAATGTAAAATTATTTGTTTCTTCCCTTTCTTTAACATTATATAAAAAAACAATTTTTCCTGGAATTATATATAAAAATCTATTTTCCAAACCTGGTTTATATAATTCAAAAACAATTCCATCTTCAATATTATATATATTTTTTACTATAGAATTATTTATTTTTTCAGCATTTTCATTATACCATTTCTTTAATTCAAAATAATTTATCATTATATTAAATTTTTTTACCTATTAATATATATTTAGTATATAATCCTTTGTGAGATTTTATCAATAATGTTCTTATATTATGATATTCAAGTAATTCTCTTATTTTTTTAATTTCCTCTTTAATATCTTTTTTTTCTAGAAAATTGGCATAAGTTATTGATATTAAATATCCATTATTTTTTAATGTTCTATATATACTTTTTACAAATTTATTTTTATCTATAATGAACTTTAATGTTTCATATATAATTATTAAATCAATGCTATTATGAAATATTTTTGGAATTTCATCTTTTTTTGCAATATATACAAAAAAGTTGTTCAGATTTTTTGTTTTTTTCTGTAATTTTCTTACAATTTTTTCCGATATATCTAAAGCATAAACTTTTACATTATATTTTTTTGCAATGTATATAGATATATCACTAAGAAATGGTCCAAAATCTAATATTTTATATCCATCTTTTACATAATATTCAATTATCTTTATATCTTCTTTATATCTTCTTTTTCTAATTAAATATGGAATGAAATATAATTTAGAAAAGTAGAATTTAACAAATTTTATATTTTTCTTCCATGTTATATTTAATGTTATTATTAATATGGTAATAGATATTGAAAAAGTTGGTATAATTGCATATATATTATTTAGAAAATCATACAATAATAAATAAAATAAAGTTGTCATTGAAAAAACAGCAAGAAATATTTTTATTAACCTCCACTTATGTATGCTTTTTCCTTCTACTTTAATCTTTATATAAGATATTATATATAGTATGTATATAATGATTGTAAAGGATGAGAAGAAGGATAATAAATAATTAAAATTGTTCAAGAATAAAAATATTAAAATAATGAATGTAGATAGAAATACATTAAAAATTGGGGAACCTCTATTATTTTTTATTCTAAAGAAATATGATATCAATTTGTTCTCTGATATATTTTCTAATATTTTGTTTGCAGTATAAAACCATATATATGTGGAATATATACCGATTGGTAAAAATATTAAAAGAATTATATTGCTAATATTTTTTATTTTAATATTTAGTAAACTTATATATAATAATATAGAAAATATTGAGAGAAGTAGTGTCCCATAAAAAGTAGCATTTCCAGTTTTTCTATTATTTGAATAATTAGAATAATATGTAAGTATGTCTAGACCAGAAAATATTGATATATTATATGTTATTACAAACAAAAAAGGGTCTATTGAATTGTATTGAATATTTATATTTATTGGGAATATAAAAAACAAAATTAAAATAATGGAAGATATAATAGAAATATATGAAATAATTTCCTGTATTTTACTTTCAATATCTATATTAAGCAAATTGAATATTAAAAAGGTAAATATTATTATATATGGTATTAAAAACAAAAATGGATTTATAATTTTGAAATAATCATTTATTAACAATAATTCAGAAGAAATAAATGATATTATTGATAAATAATAAAAAAATCCAAAAGTTGGTAATAAATACTTTGAAAGTTTGGATATATAGTGAAATATTCCTAAAGGATTTGGATCTCTTGTTATAGAATCTCTAAATAAATATGACAATAAAATAAATGTTAAAATGATCGGAATTGAAGATATTAAAAAATATTGGATACTTATATATTGAGTATTCATTAATAATATAAGAAAAGGTATTCCAGGAACTATAACAGAGGATAAGAATAATACTATATAGTAATGGAGCTTTTTCATTTATATAATGACTGCATTGATAAATATAGGAATAAACAGGTTGGAAATATAAAAATTTATAATACATATTCAGCATCTTATATAAGTGGTAAAAATAATATATATCAATGACTATAGGTATATCTTATAGTTTAGTTCAGATTGCTAGAGAATCAAATCTGGAGAATGATATAATATATAAAAAATATAGATTTTTAGATAATAGAGGAAATAATATAGATTTAGATAATAAATTAGATTTAGATAAATTAATAGAACTATCAACATTAAAATATAATATAAAAAATGTTAGATTATCTTATTTACCATCATATATAGAAAATTTAGATGGAAAAATAGATAAAAATAAATTAAAAAACATTCTATATTTATTAGAACAATATAGAAATCAAGGAATTGATGTATTATTAGTATTATTGCATTTTACATATCCAAAAAATTGGCCAAACATTTTTGATAAGGATTTTCCAAAGTATTTTATAAATCATATAGAAAATATAAAAGAAATATTTAGCTATGTGAAACATATATCCCCTATAAATGAGCCAATAAATGCATATTGGATAAATATTCAAATAAATCCAAAGGGAATTTTTTATCTAAATATATTTTTAGAAAATGTAGAAGAAATACAAGAATATATTTATGATGAATTCAAAGGAGAAAAGATAATACATTTTAATGTTTTTTCTCTTTATCCAAAAAATATAGGAAAAATACTTAATAAATTCCTGAAATCTTTTGAAGATCAGGTTAGAAAATTGAGAAATCTTTATGACATATTAGATATAAATTATTATGGAACTTATGGATTTAATTCATATGGAAAAAATTATCTTGGAAGTAAATTATTTGGGATAATAAATTCATATAATCCAAAGGATATTCAAAATGTAATATTTCATTATAAAAAATTATCAGGAGTTAGTGATATTTGGATAACAGAAACAGGTCTATATGCTAAAAGTTATGAGGAAGAAAAAATTAGATATAAATATATTGAAGAGTCAATAAAAAATATAAAAGAGATCTCTCCTGATATTAGAGTATTTATTTGGACATTTGGAGATATAGTAAATGAATGGAAGAAGAAAGTAGGAAGATTTGGTATTTGTTATGATGAAAATAATATTGAAAAAAAGATATGCGAAAATTATATAGAATTATTTAAGAAATATAATTAATGTTAATAATAGCAGAAAAACCATCTGTAGCTAGAAAGATTTCATCATTCTTATCAAATAATAAGTATAGAAAAATAAGATTTTCAAAAAATATATATTATTATTATTTTAATCAGGAGGGAAAAAATATATATGTTGTTCCATCAATTGGTCATTTATTTACATTATCAGATTTAAATAAAGAATATGATTATCCTACATTCAATTATAGGTGGGTTCCATCATATTTTGAGGATGGGATTATTGCAAAAAAATATTATATTGAAATGTTTAGTAAATTTAAAAATGAGAATGAAATAATAATTGCAACAGATTATGATATAGAAGGGGAATTAATAGGTTATAATATTTTAAGATATGTATTAAATAAAGAAAATTCAGATAGAATGATATTTTCTGCAATAACATATAAAGATATAATTAGAGCTTTTAATAATAGGAAAGAAAGTTTAAATTTTGGATATGTATATGCTGGAGAAACAAGACATATAATAGATTGGTTATATGGTATAAATTTATCTAGAGCATTAACAAAATCATTATTTTATTATACTAGAAAATTTGTTTTAAGTATTGGAAGAGTTCAGGGTCCGACATTAATGTTAGTATTCAATAGAGAAAATGAAATTGAAAACTTTAAACCTGAAGAATATTATAAAGTTGAAGCTTTGGTTATAAAAGATGATAAAAAATTAAAATTTTCATATATAAAAGACAAAATAAAGGATAAAGATGAAGCAAATAAAATAAAAAATAATATAGGAAAATATCTAATTATAAATAATATAGAGAAAAAAGAGGAAAAAATAAATCCTCCACATCCATATAATTTAACAGATATACAAATGGATTCATATAAATATTATAAAATTAGTCCAAAGAGGACTTTAGATATTTTACAATCTTTATATGAAAAAGGTTATATATCATATCCAAGAACATCTTCTCAAAGACTACCAGAAACAATTAATTTTAGGGAAATATTATCAAATTTATCATCAATAAATTCTTATAAAAAATATATAATTCTCTTATTGGGAAAACAAATTTTAAAACCAAATAATGGACCTAAAGATGATGCACATCCAGCAATACATCCTACAGGATATATTCCAGAATATTTAGATTATAAGGAAAAATTAATTTATGATTTGGTAGTTAGGAGATTTATTTCAACATTTTATGATCCAGCAATATTGTATAAAATAGATGTTATTACAAAAGAAAATTTTGTCTATAATTATTATGATATAAAATATAAAGGATGGTTAGATGTTTATTGGGAAATATATAAGAATAATTTTATTTCTTTAAAATTTAATACAGGAGAAAAATTGTTAGTAGATAAAGTTAATATATTAAAGAGAAAAACAAGACCGCCTGCAAGATATAATAAAGCTTCTTTAGTTAAAAAAATGGAGGAATTAAATTTAGGAACAAAAAGTACAAGGGCAGATATTGTTGAAATACTATTTAAAAGAAAATATGTTGAAGGTAGATCAATAAAAATAACTGAATTGGGAAAAAAGATTATTGAAATATTTGAGAAATATTATCCAGATATTTTAGACATAAACTTTACAAGAAAAATGGAAGAAAATCTGGAAAAATTAGAAAATAAACCAGATATAAGTTTAAAGGAAAAAATAATTGAAGAAAATGTGGAAATAATAAAAGATTTGTCTAAGGTTATGAAAGAAAATGAGAAAAAAATTGGAGAAGAATTATATAATTTTATTAAGGATTATTTAAATAGAAAAAAAAGAATTAATTGAAGTTTCTTATAAGTAATATAGATGAAATATATTAGAAGAGAAATTAGATCATTAATTAGAGTATCTAATTTAATAAATTGTAATGATTTAAATATTATTACATGAAATCTAGATGGAAATGGTTATTAAATATGTAAAAATCTTCTATAAATTGTAATATTGAAATTTATGAAAGGATTTAAAAATATTTTGATTAAATATTTTTTGGTTTGAATTTATTTTTTCATAAGTAAATAATAATATAATTTTTTTATTAATATAAGAGAACCTTTATAGATTAAAAAAATATGATTTATATAAAAATTTTATGAATAATGATTTAAAGTTCTTTAATAAAATATTTATGATTGATTATAAAATATCAGAATTTTTTTATAGAAAATTGAGAGATAGATTAAATATTGTTTATATAATTGATACAATTTCATATTTAATAAATTTATCTTTTATCTTTTATATAATATTTTTTATTAATTTTAATTATATTTTTCTTTTTATTGCATCTACTGCAATAACTTATTTTTTAAAAATAATAGTTAATAGAAAAAGACCTTATTATTATTTTGATAAAAGATTTGCTATATTAGTTTATGAAAACCATTCTTTTCCAAGTGAGCATACAATTATCGCAACTTTATCTTTTATAATAACAAGAAATATTTTAGTATTAATAACTCCAATATTAAGAATCATTACTTTAAAACATTGGTTATCAGATGCATTATTTTCTATAATCCTATCTATTATTTTTTACATATTTTTTTTATTCTATTATATTTAATATTTTATTCAATATTTCTTCAGGTTTTTCTTCTCCATTAATATAAACTATATTATCTTCTGGAAATATTTCCTTTAACTTTAAGAAATTTTCTCTCACTTTTTTTAAGACTTCAATATTTTCATAATTTGTAATATTTTTACCCCTCAAATTTATTCTTTCTATCGCAATTTTAGGATCAATATCCAATATAAAAGTAATATCAGGTCTAATTATATGTTTTGATATACATTTTAACCAATTAATATCCATTCCTTCATATAAAATTTGATAAGAAAATGTAGAATAAATACTTCTATCAGAAATAATAATATAATTATTATTTAAATATTTCTTTAAATCAATATTTTTTATACTTCTATCAGCAGTAAATAATAGTGCCAATAAATATCCATAATCTAAATTCTTTTCATGCTCTTTTAAAATTATTTCCTTTATTTTTTTAGATAAATCGTTATCATATGGTTCTTTCATTAGTATTACCTTATTATATTTTATAGATAACTTATTGTATAATAAATTTGCAATTGTTGTTTTTCCAGATCCATCAATCCCTTCAATTGCAATATACCTATATTTTTTAATCATTTATTTTTCTTTTAAAAAAAATTTATAATCTAATTATATCACCATTTTTTGGTGCATATGAATATATTCCAAATTTTCTATATATTTTTGATGCTAATTCGTATGGTTTTGGAATTTCACCATGTACTGTGATAACTTGTTTTGGTTTTGGTCTTAAATATTTAATAAATGATAATGATTCAAAATGGTCTGCATGACCTGAAAAGCCTTCATATTTATTTACTTTCATTTTTACATTTATTTTTCTGTCATTTAATATAATTTCTCTTTGTCCATCTAATATTGTTCTACCCAAAGTACCCTGTGCTTGATATGAAACAAATGCTAATAAATTCTTTTCATCTTCTGCAGCATAACTAAAATAATCTAATATGGGACCTCCTTGCATCATACCAGATGTTGCAATTATTATTGAAGGTTCATTAGATGTCATAATTTGTTCTCTTTCATGTTTACTTGCTCTTATTACATTTTCTCTTTCAAACGGATTTTTTCCAGATTCTATTTTTTCTCTAATTTCTTTACTTAAAAATTCGGGATATGCTGTATGAATCATTGATGTTTCCCAAACAATTCCCTCTAAATATATATTTACTTCTGGCAATATTTTATTTTCAATTGCATTTAGTAATGTTAATAAAACATCCTGTCCTCTTCCTACTGCTAGTACTGGTATTAATACTTTTCCTCCTTTCTCAATTGTTTCTTTTATATCATGAATAAACAGTACTTCAGTTTCTTCTCTTGATGGATGTTTGTCATTAAATCCTCCATATGTACTTTCAATTATTAATGTTTCTAATCTTTGATATATTGTATTTGGTCTTTCCAATAAAGGAATTTTATTAAATTTATAATCTCCAGTATATAATATATTATGTTTTCCTTCGATATTAATATGAACCATTGAAGATCCAATTATATGATTTGCATTATGGAAAGATATTTTTATATCACCAGTTATATCAGTTACTTCAGAATAATTTAATGTAATAGAATGTTTTAAAAATAATTTAATTTCTTTTGTTGTAAATATTGGGTTTTTGCTCTGTTTATTACTTACTTTTAAATAATCTAATAAAACTAAAGCTGCAACATCTCTTGTTGGTTCTGTTAAATATACAGGTCCCCTCCATCCAATTCTAAATAAATATGGAACAAATCCAACATGATCTAGATGAGCATGCGAAATAATTACAGCATCTAAATTTTGTATATCAAATTCTGGAATATTTAATATTGGATATTTATCTTCTGAATAATTTCCTACACCCAATCCGCAATCTAACAAAATATTACTTTCTTTTGTTTGTAATAAAAATGAAGATCTTCCAACCTCTCTTCCAGCACCTAAGAAAACAATTCTATAATGGTCTAATCTTTGTGGTTTTCTTTCTAATATTTTTTCTCCAACTTTATTTAAAAATTCAGATTTATATAAAGAATTTTTATGTAAGTATGCTCTAATAACATTTATTATTTTTGAAGATTTTAATGGTGCCCTTTGTATTATAATATTACATAAAGTTTCTTCTCTTAATTTATTAATTAAATTTAAATCAATTTTCTCTGGTTCATAAGTTTCAATATATAATACAGATCTATGCTTTTCAAGGTATATATCTTTTATTTCTATTCCATTTAATATTTCCTTTGCTTTTTCTTTAATATATTCTTCTCCCCTTAATAATTTTGGATTTATCCTTATTTCAATCCTTTTCTTATATTTTTGTGCTAAATTTTTTCCTATTTCAATTCCTTTTATAAATAAATCTACATTATTTACATATATAACTATTTTTGGTCCTTCAAATATTATTTTATTTATGTCCTTTGATTGGAATTCCTTTAATAATTCTTCTCTAATATTCATCATAAATAATGTAAATACCTTTTATAATTAAGTATAAAATTTAAAAAATTATTTTTTCTGCAATTCTTCCTTTACCTCATAAAGTTCCTTTTTTAATCCTTCTTTTGTTAATGTCCAAATCTCAATACCATATCCAGATCCTAAATCTCTTTTTATAGCAGCTAATATTGCCTTCTTTGCTAATTCTTTTGCTTCTTCTTCACTCATATTTTCTTTATATTCTGCTTCTAATACACCTAAAGCAAATACCATTCCAGAACCTGTAGATGTAAAATTATCAAATTTTTCTAACCCTCCAGCTTCATCTATTGAGTATATGTGGTAATCATTATTGTCTTTTCCAACAATTATTACTTCTGAAAAGAATGGGAACCATTTATAATAGTTCATTAATGTTGCTAGAAAACTTGCAGCTTCTTCTGCAGTTGGCTCATTTTTTGATCTTAAATATTTTAATTTTAGATTTTTTTGTAATATTTTTACTAAAACTTGAATATCACCAACTAAACCAGCAGCTCCCATTAATATATTATCAGTAATTTGATGTAATTTTTGTGCTCTCTTATGATATACTATCATTCCTGCCGTTGTTTGTTTATCTGATGCAATTAATACCCCATTTTTAAATTTTATTGCAACAATTGTTGTTCCAGATAATTCTGTCATAGTTCTATTATAATGAAATATATTTATAAGCTATTTTTTTACATATTTTTTTATTACTTTTTCCTGGAACGAATTCAATACGTAATCTACGTGCTGTTTAATTTCATCAAAACTACTAAATTCTCCTTTTAATCCTGGACATACGAATTTTCCATTTTTAAATACATTGAATTTTACTTTATAATTCTCAGATACATTAAATGTAACAGTAACTGCTGGAAAAGCCTCTGGATTATATTGAGAATCTGGTATTTCATCTGCCAATTTTACTATATCTATATTATCATAATCAAATTTTCCATTTACAACAATATTTTGTACCTTTATTTTATAATCTTTTGGTAATTCTATATCAATTTGTTTAAATAATTTTCTTAATTTTTCTGTAACATATTCTATATCTTCTAATCTTTTTATTCCAGATATATTTATTGTTCCACTATTAAATACTAATGCTTTAATATTTTCTTCCTTACTTTCACCTTCTTTTAATGGTATAATCAATCCAGGAAATGTTTCTGGATCGTATTGAGCATAAGGAATTAGATTTGCAATTTTATCTAATGGTAACCTTACATTAAAATATATTGTAACAACTGCATTTGAAATCTCCCATGTAACCATTTTTAATAAATCTAATAAAAACTTATAAAATATTTAGCCTATAAAATATACTCATTTCATATATTCTTTCTACATTATTTAAATCTTCATTTGAGTTTTTTATTATTATTATAGTATCCGTATCTTTTTCTAAAGTATCTTTATATTTCTTTATTATGTTTAGTAATTTTTCATCAGCATATATTTCTATATTTGCTTTCTGTCCCTTCCTTAATTTGTTTTCTTTTCTTATATCTTGTAATCTTCTCCTTATTTCCCTATATAACCATTCTTCTTCTAATTCTGGATAATATTTTGTATCAAGTCCTATTTTTATAATTCCATAATCAGATTGAGCATTTACATAATCCTTTTCTACATCTTCAATTTTTATTTCTTTTACATTTAAATAATCTTTCAATAATTCTACAATATCTTTATTATTTAGAATTTCAAATAAAATATTTCCATCTTTTTTATATAAATATAGTGTTTTTAATGGTCTTCGTATATTTATATTTATCATATTTCTTAATTTTAATGCATTTTCAACAATTATATTAAATAGTTTATATTCTTCCTCTATTTTTTCATCTATATACTGTTTCTCAACTTCTGGCAGATCTTCTAATATTATTGATTCACCTTCTAATCCATATAAATTTCTTAATTTTTGATAAATATATTCAGAAATAAATGGAATTATAATTGATCCTATATTTATTATATTATATAGAGATTTATATATTACAAATAATACTTTATCAGGTTCTCTTTTTATTCTTTCTCTTGTTGCTTTTATATAAAATTTTGATAATTCTAATATCATATCTTGTAATATTCTTCCAGCCTTCCATATTAAATAGTTGTCTAATGCATTGTATATTTCTTTTTTGCTCTTTTCTATGAAATGTAACATATATTTATCTTCCCATCTTAAATCTTTTACATTTATTTTTGCTGGATTTATATTATAATATTTAGAATATTCTTCTAAATATGTTGAAATATTTAATAATGTATTTATTACTTGATACTTAACTTTTATATCTTCCCATTTTAATTTTATATCCTCATATGCTTCTACAATAGATCCTAAATAAAGTCTCATAGTATCTGCTCCATATTTATTAATTATATCATATGGAGAAACAGCATTTCCTAAAGATTTTGACATTTTTCTTCCATATACATCTAAAACATATCCACCAACATATACATTTTTATATGGTATATCATTATAGTATAATTCTCCTATCATTGCTAAAGAATAAAACCATCCTTTAATTTGATCATAATTTTCTGTTATAAAATCTACGGGATATGTATCTGTTGCTACTGTTGCTGAACCGGAATCAACCCATACATCTAATATATCCGGAATCCTTCTCATTTCTTCTCCACATTTTTCACATTTGAATGTAAATTTATCTACATATGGTCTATGTAAATTATAATTATATAGATATATTACTTCATAGTCTCTCGATCCATATGTCCTTACATAATATAAATCATTTATTTGATCTAATATATCGTATTTAAACTTATTTACAATTATTACAGATTTATCTTCATATTTATTAAATACTTCATATAGTTTATTTATATCATTTATTTCATCTTCATAATATATTTTATTTTCTTTGAAATATCTTGATAATAATTTTTCAGTATAATTTGTAAACTTTACTACTATTATTATTTCCTTAAATTTATATCCAGTTAATTTTTCCAATTCTTTAATATTTCTAACAAATTTTATATGTCCGTTCTTATCAACCCACATTGGTATTGGAATTCCCCAATATCTTTGCCTAGATATTACCCAATCTGGTGCGGATTTTA
The DNA here is from genome assembly GCA_028275885.1 of Candidatus Nanopusillus sp. Taxonomy (GTDB): domain Archaea; phylum Nanobdellota; class Nanobdellia; order Nanobdellales; family Nanobdellaceae; genus Nanobdella. The sequence continues at coordinate 18,420 of JAPWTW010000005.1, read as the reverse complement.
CAATATTTATAAATGCTTTTTTTGCTGCTTCAGGTATAAAATTAATATTTTCAATATCTAATAACGCTTTTGATTTTATTGAAGATATATTAATGAATATCTGTTCTGGAGATCTAACAATCACCTTATTTCTACATCTCCAGCATATTGGATAATCATGTTCATACCATTCAAAATATATCAAAGCTTTCTTCTTTAATACTTCTAATATAAATTTATAATCATCTTTCTTTGCAACCCATCCTTCAAAATATTTTATATCTAAAATAGTTCCAGTTTCATCTGTTGTATTAAATGGTGGAACATTATATCTTTTAGCAACTTCATAATCCTCAAAACCACAACCTGGGGCTGAATGGACTAAACCAGTACCTTCTTGTGTATTTACATATTCTTTTGATAACCAAATTCTAAATACTCCACTACTTTCAGATTTAAACTTTTCTATATAATCTTTTAATTCATCATGGAATAGAGGTTCGTATTCTTTAAATTCTAAATCTTTTCCGTAAAATTCATCTACTATTTCATATTCAATATTTAATTTGCTCATTATTTTTTCTAATACATCTTTCGCAATAATCCAATATTCATAATTATTTTCCCTTTTAATATTCATTTTTATAATCCTATGATTATTATAATCTAATTCTAATTCTTCAACATATATTCTTGGAACTTTTATTTTTACATATTTTAATTCAGGATTTACCATAATTCCTAAATTATATAATAATGTCCATGGTGTTGTTGTCCAAATTATATAATATGTATTATCCATATCCTTTGATTTAAATTTTACATAAATTGCATTTGATATTTCTTTTTTATATAAAGGATCTTCATATCCCAAATCTATTTCTTGTTTTGATAATGATGTCTGACAATGTGGGCACCACCAAACAGGTTTCTTTTCTTTATATATTAATTTATTTTCATAACCTTTTGCTAAAGCTTCCCATACTCTTTCAATAAATTCATTTTTAATTGGTAAATATGGATTATCTATATCTTGCCAATGTGCCATATCTTCATAGAATTTTGTAAATTCATTCATCGATCCATATGCAAAATTAAAACATTCTTTAATAAATTTATCAACACCAATTTTCTCTATATCTCTTTTATCCTTAATATTTAATTTTTCCTCAACTTTTACTTCAATTGGTAATCCATGCATATCAAAACCAGCCTGATTCCATACATTAAATCCTTTCTTTTGATAATATCTTAATACTATATCCTTAATTGTTCTATTATATGCATGTCCCATATGTGGAGAACCTGTTGTATATGGTGGACCCTCTAGAAATATATATTTTTTGTTTTTTTCATTCTTTAAAACCCATTTTTCATATATATAGTTTTCTTTCCAGAATTTTTTTATCTCTTCTTCTATATTTCTATTCCAATTTGTGTTCATAGATCCGATATTCTACCATAAGTTTATATATTTAAAATAAAGTATATAAAATGTTTCTTTACAAGAGTGATTATGGTAAAAATAAATAGGATTGATGTGATAATATTTGGAATAATAATTTTATTAGGAGTTCTAACTTATCTTTTAACATATTCAAAAACCCTATCAATAATACCATTTATAATGGGAATATTTTATTTACTTGAAAGTAATGAATCTAAATAAATAAAAATCTTTTATTAAAATATTTTGAATGGAAAAGGAAAAAGAAAAAACTGAAGAAAATAAAGAAAAGAAGGAATGGGAGTACAATCTTAATGTAGAAAAATCAATAATAATAGGATTTATATTATTGGCAATATCAGTAGTTTTAGGATCTTATATTATAGCCAATTCAATATCAAATATAAAAATATATGTGTCATCTAGTAGTTCTTCAAATCAATTGCAAGCATATTTACAAACATTACCACAGGTACCATTGCCAAATATTTCAAATATAGATCCAGTATATGGAAATCCGAGTAATGTAAATGTTGTTGTATATGAATTCTCAGATTATGCGTGTCCATATTGTGATAGATTTCACTTACAAACATTCCCACAAATTAGACAAAATTATATAGACAATGGAAAAATAGCCTGGGTATATATAAATTTTCCATTATATGAGATACACCCATATGCAAATCTAACATCACAATATTTAACATGTGTATATACATTATATGGATTTAATACATGGGATCAATTTGCAAACTGGACTTGGTATAATCAAATGCAAGGCGTGTCTTGGAATACTTTACCAAGTCAACAAGATGTATATAGAGAATTTAATAAAAAGGCACAATCTTTAGGATTGGATGTTAATAAAATCGAATCTTGTGTAAATAGTTCAAAATACTATAATCAAATAGATAATGAATTAAAATATTATAGAGACACATATGGAATTGGAGGAACTCCAACATTTATAGTAGTTGTAAAGACATCATCAATTACATTCCAAGCAGTTCAACAGGTTAATAATGTATTAAATCAATTAAAGCAATATGGATTAAGTCCTTCAGTATATACAACAGAGGATTATAAATATATAATGTTTGAGTTTGCAGGGGCTTTACCATATAATTTATTTAACAGCATATTACAACCTTTAGTATCTAGCTGAATTATATATAAATTTTTTTATAAATATAATCTTAAATGGCAAGAGAAAAACCACATATTAATTTGGTAGTAGTAGGGCATGTAGATAATGGAAAATCAACATTAGTAGGAAGGCTAATGGTATCTTTGAATTTAATAGATCAGAAATTATTAGAAGAATTAAAGAATGTAGCAAAAGAATTAGGAAGAGAATCTGAGTATTTAGCATTTTTATTGGATAAATCAATAGAAGAGAGAAAGAGAGGATTAACAATTGATGTAGCTGCAATTAAAATACCTGCAAAGAAATATGTATTAACAATATTAGATGCTCCAGGTCATAGAGACTTTATAAAGAATATGATTAGTGGTACTGCACAATCTGATGCTGCAATATTGGTAGTCTCTGCAGCACCTGGTGAAGCAGAAACAGCATTGAGTCCAGAAGGACAGGGAAGAGAACATTTACTATTATTAAGAACATTGGGAATTTCACAAGTTATAGTTGCAATATCAAAAATGGATACTGTAAATTATGATCAAAAGAGATATGAACATATAAGGAATATGGTATTAACATTGGCAAAGCAGATTGGTTATACTGAAAAACAAATAAAAGCAATTATTCCAGTTGCTGCATTCTTATCAGATGAAAATGTAACACAAAAATCACAAAAAATGCCATGGTATAATGGTCCAACACTATATGAAGCATTTGATCTATTAGATGAACCTCCAAGATTAGTAGATAAACCATTAAGAATCCCAATTGGTGATGTATATAATATTAAAGGTGTAGGACTTGTACCAACTGGAAAGGTAGAATCTGGAAGATTAAGACCGGGTGATAGAGTAATATTCTTACCATCAAAGAAGCCAAATGGTGTCATAGGTGAGGTAAAATCTATAGAAATGCATCATGAAAGATTAGATGAAGCATTACCAGGGGATAATATTGGATTTAATGTTAAAGGACCTGAAAGTGGCGATATATTAAGGGGGGATGTATGTGGAAAATTAGGGGAATCATTACCAAAATTGGCAGAAGAATTTACTGCAAGAATTTATATATTATATCATCCATCTGCAATTGCTGTTGGATATACACCAGTAATACATGTTCATACTGCAGCAGTAGCATGTAAAATTGTAGAAATACAATCAAAAATAGATCCAAGGACTGGACAGGAAGTTGAAAAGAATCCACAATTCTTAAAGACAGGAGATGCAGCAATTGTAAAGTTTGTACCAACAAAACCATTGGTAGTAGAAAGATTTGAAGACTTCCCAAACACATCATTAGGAAGATTTGCAATTAGAGATATGAATAAAACAATTGGAATTGGACAAGTATTAAGTGTAAAAGAAAAACAAATACAAATAAAGTAATTTTTTAATTTATTTTAAATAATTATAAAAATTTTTGGGCCCGAGGGGACTTGAACCCCTGACCTCCGGCTTTCTTAGGAGCGTAGCCTTATAAGGCCGGCGCTCCACCTCTGAGCTACGGGCCCTTATACATATTTTCACTTATTAATTTTTTATATCTTTTTCTTATATGTGTTTTTTGTAATATAAGATATATGAATAATATCAAGGAAGTTGAAATTTTGGATGTAGGATTTTTGGGACAAATTTTTGATGCTTCAAAAGAAGAAATTGAAAAATTTATTAGGGAAGAAGAAAAATCTATTATATTAGATTATGAGAAAATAAAATCATATCTAAATAATAAACAGCTAGATCTTCTATTAAATAAGACAGAAAAATTTTTAGAACAAATAAGTATATATTTTTCTGAAAGATTGGATAGAAAAGTAAAAGTAAGGATAAAAAATCTTCCAGAAAGTCTAAGATATTTAAGGATAAGGGATATTAGATCTGAACATAAAGATAAATTGATACAGGTTGAAGGTATAATAAAAATATCTTCTGAAGTAAGGCCATTTATTATAAAAACAAAGTATTTACATGAAGATTGTGGTGGAGAATTTTGGGTTGAAAATAAGAATTTTGTAATAGAAAAACCAAAAAAATGTCCTATATGTGGTGGTACAAAGGGAAAATTTATTGAAATAGATCATGAAACAATAGATATACAAAGATTATTAATTGAAGAACCTGCAGATCAAATTGAAAAGGGAGAACAACCTGCACAAATTACTGTAATATTAAAGGAAGATCTATGTGAACCTAGAATGGAAAGAAAAACATTGCCAGGAATAAGGGTTAAAATATATGGAATTGTAAAAGAATTAAAAAGTTCAAATTTAAAAGCAATATTGGATTTATATATAGATGCAATTTATATTGAACCTGTAGATAAAGATGTTGAAGATATATCAATATCTCCTGAAGATGAGAGAAAAATAAAAGAATTGGCAAAATCTACAGATTTATTAAATCTAATTGCAAGTTCTGTTGCTCCAGGTTTATATGGAAAGCAATATGAAATAATTAAAAAAGCAATTGCATTACAATTAGTATCTGGTGGAAAAAGAAAGAGAAGCGTTGATGAAAGAAAAAATATACATATATTAATTTTAGGAGATCCTGGTGTTGGAAAATCAAAATTATTAAAATATGTATCAGAAATTGCTCCAAAATCAAAATATGTGGTTGGAGTAACCTCATCATCTGTAGGTTTAACTGCAGCTGTTAGGAGGGATGAAATATTTAAAGGTGGTTGGGTATTGGAGGCTGGAGCTTTAGTATTAACCTCTGGAGGGCTTGTATGTATTGATGAACTTGATAAATTATCTACAGAAGAATTGCAATCTTTACATGAAGCAATGGAACAGCAAACAATAACAATTGATAAAGCAAATATTCATGCAACATTAAGAACAGAAACATCAATTTTGGCAGCTGCAAATCCAAAGTTCGGTAGATGGGACAAGATGAAAAGTATAGCTGATCAAATAGATTTACCACCAACAATAGTTAATAGATTTGATTTGATATTTGTTCTTATAGATGAACCAAATCCACAACAGGATGAAACAATTGTTAATGAACTATTGAAAGGTTTAAAAGAAGAAAGAAGACCACCATTGGATAAAGATTTATTAAGAAAATATATAATATATGCAAAGAAAATTGAACCACAATGGACAAACACAGCTTTAGATATTGTAAAAGATTTCTATATAAAGTTAAGATCTAGTTATGGAGAAGGTACAATACCAATAACTACAAGGCAGCTAATGTCAATAATAAGAATAGCTGAAGCTTCTGCAAAGATAAGATTATCTCCGATAGTTACTGAAGATGATGTAAATCTTGCAAAAGAATTATTATTATATAGTTTGAAAGAGGTTGGAATAAATCCAGAAACCAATAGATTGGATATAGATATAATAATGTCTGGAATTTCTTCTACACAAAGACAAAAACTATCAAAGGTGTTGGATATAATAAAAGATTTACAAAAAGATTTTCCAGATGGTGTCCCACTAAATGAAATATTAAATGAATCTAAGAAATATAATTTAGAGGAGGAAAAAGTAAAAGAAACAATTGAGAAATTATTAAAGGAAGGATATATATATGAATCAGGAGAGAAAAAATATAAAGCTGTATAAATATGTATTTACCAATATTTTCAAAAGATTTAAAGAATTATAAGGATAAAAAAGTTTGTTTAATTGGAAAAGTAATAGATATTCAGGAAGAAAAAAAATTAATTAGATTAAAATTATTAGATACTTTTGGATTTTTTAATGTTGTTCTATTTGATATATATAATATTAAATTATTTGATACTTTATTAATTCTAGGGAAAGTTTCTGAATATAATAATAGTTTTTCTGTAATTGCAAGATATTTAAGTACATTAAATGAAAATGATGAAATTACATGGAGAAAATTTTTCATTAAAAAAATAAAAAGGAATATAAAGAAAATTAATAAAGAGAAAAAGATGGAGAAAGAAAAAAATAAAGAAGAAAAAATATATGATGAAGAATTACCTGAGGAAGTTAAGTTAAGAAAACAAATTTTAGAATTTATAAGAGATAATGATAAAGGAGATGGAGTATCTTTAAAAGATATAGAAGATTTTTTTGATATAAATGAAGAAAAACTATTAAATATTATAAAGGATCTTTTATCAGCTGGAGAAATTTATGAATCTTCACCAGAAAAATATAAAGTTATATGATACCAACATATGAAGAAATGTTGGATGAAGCATATAAGAAATTGAGTAGTATGAAAGTTTTATATGGATCTACATTAGGATCAATAAATATACCATTACCAAAAATAAATTATATTGGAAAATGGACATCTATAGAAAATGCTGGAACAATTTGTGATATAATAAATAGAGATATAAAATTACTAGCAGAATTTTTACGGAAAGAATTTAATGTTGCGTCAAAAATTGAAGATAAGAAAATAATATTACAGAAAAGGGTAGAATTTGAGAAAATAAAAGCAAAGTTAGATAAATTTATAGATATATTTGTTAGATGTCCAATATGTAAAAAATTAGATACAAGATTGGAGAAGAAGGAAAGGGTATATATTATTAAATGTTTAGCTTGTGGTGCAGAAAGTCCTGTAATATATAGGTTAAAATGATATTGGTAAAAAAGTATAAGGATAATTATGGATATGCTCTGGTTTTATGTGATAAAGATTTATATGGAAAAAAATTTGAGGAGGGAGAATTTGTATTGGAATTAAATGAATTTTTTAAAGGAGAAGAGAGAGAAAAAATTGATGAAAAAGACTTTGAGGATATATATTTTATATATGCTGTTGGAGAAGAATCTATAAATATATTAAAAGAGAAAAAAATAATTGAAGAAAAAGATATTAAAAGAATTTCTGGAATACCATATACTTTTGTTATTTATTTATGAATAGGATTTGTCCTTCTTGTGGAAGAGAAGTTAAAAGACTATACGATGGATTATGTTATGAATGTTATTTAAAAATAAATAAAAAGGAAGAGAAGAAAGAAAAAGTATATATATGTAGATATTGTGGAAGAATAAAATATCATAATAAATGGTATAATAATTTTGATATAAATAATTTTGAATATGAATATACGATTTGCCCAAGATGTAAAGGTTTAATTAAAAAGGCAAATCTAATTTTGCAAATAAGGGGATATAATAAAAATATTGAAGATGAAATATTAAAAATAGCAAAGAAAAATAAAGATATTATAAAAAAAGTAGATGAATTAAATGAAAAAGACCTTGATATATATTTATATGTAGGAAAAAATAGAGTAAAGAGTTATTATAATATATTAAAAAAATATGGGAAAGTAAAATTAAGTAAAAAATTGGTTGGTTATGATAAAAAAAGTGGAAATAGGAAATATATTGTAACAATATTACTAAGGAGTGAGGAAGATGCATAGAAAACTTTATAAAAGTTTATATAATAATAAAGGGTATGGATTGGGAAGACTTAAAAAGAAGGGTAAGGAAATTAAGGATGGAGCCAGAAGAGGGTGAAGAAGGTTGGGAGGAATATGAAGAGGAATGGGATGAAGAATGGGACGAAGAGTGGGATGAAGAAGAATGGTAAGTTATTAATGTTTAATTTATAATATTTTTTAAATGTCTCTTTTCGAAGAAGAAGGAATTCCCATTCCAAAGGACAGACAGGTTATAGGGATAATTGAAGAGGTTGTTGGCTGGGCACATGCAAGAGTAAGATGTTTTGATGGAAAAACAAGGATATGTAGAGTTCCACAAAATAAGAAAATGCATAGAAATATATGGTTAAAAAAAGGTGCATATGTATTAGTAGAACCATGGGAATTGCAATCTGATAAAAAAGGAGATATACTATATTCATATACAGATTCTGAAGTTGAATGGTTAAAAAAGAAAGGATATTTAAAATTTGAGGAGGAATTCTAGGGCCCGTAGTCTAGTGGTAGGACGGTGGGCTCCAGACCCATTGACGGGGGTTCGAATCCCCCCGGGCCCAAGACCGAAAACAGAAATATTTTTAAATATTATAATTCGATATATTGCTGAATGTTTGATTTAAGATATTATTTGATGTATTTGATAAATTCTGCTGAGATGATGCAATTTTTAAAGTTTGTGGGGCTACAAAAATTATAACTACTATTAAAACAATAAGTCCAATTATTAAAAAAATTACAAAATCTATAGTATCAGATCTTTTCATATCTTAATTAAGTTTATTATATGGAAGATGAGCTTGTAGAAGATAAACTAGATTACCCATTTACCTGATTTGATAAATTATTTATTAATTGGCTTGTTTGATTTGTTTGATTTAATGCAGGATTTATTATGTTATTTACTCCAGTTGTACCTTTAGAAAATGTACCAGTAAAGTATAGTATAATAATAACTAATACAACAAGTGCTATTATTAATATAACAATTGTATTAATTGCTATGGATTGACTTTTCTTTACCATAAATTTTTATGCATTTGTCATATTTTTAAACTTTTTATAAAAATCAATTTTATGTGGATAATAAGAGAAAAATTAAAAGATTATGATATAGAATTTTCTGAACCTCTAAAAAATTTAGATTATGATATATCAATTAAATTATTCAAAGAAATGAAAAAGGGAAAAGATCCAAATATATTAGTAAATGAAATAATTGAAAAAATAAAAGAATTTGTTTTGGATTATAAATTTATAAATGGATATTTAAATGTTAAATTGAATAAAAGAAAATTATTGGAAAATTATAAAGAACTACTTGATTTTGAAAAAAGGAATATTAGAATATTTTTGGAGCATACATCTGCAAATCCAAACAAAGCATTACATATGGGTCATTTAAGAAATTCAATAATTGGGGATTCTCTATATAGGTTATTTAAAACATTAAACTATGATGTATATGTAATAAATTATATAGATGATACTGGGGTTCAGGTTAGTGATAATATTTTGGGAATATATTATTTAAAGATACCTGAAGAGCCAAAAGATTTTAATTTGGAAAAAGTAATAAATAATATTAAAGAATTTTTAATAAGAGAAAATCTATATAAGGAAGAATATGAAGAAAAAATTAGGAAAATATTTTTGGAAAGAATGAATATATTGAAAAGTTTATATGGATATGAGGTTCCTGAAAAATTTGATCATTATTATGGAGATTTTATATATGTAATAGTTAATAAATTGTATGAAATAATTCCAGAATTGGAAAAATACAAATATAATATTATAAAGATGATTGAAGAGGGTAATAATGAAGTGTATTATTTATCTAAAAGAATATCTGAAAGAATTTTATATGAACAGTTAAATACATTGTGGAAATTTAATATATATTTTAATATAATTATTAGAGAGTCAGATATATTAAGATATAAATTATTTGACAGTGCATTAAAAATATTGGAAGAAAATAAAATGATAAAAAAGAATAATACAATTTCTTTAGATTTAACAAGATGGAAAGATATATATAAGGCATATTCAAATAAAGAGAAGGTTCTTGTAAGATCAAATGGAACTACTACATATATTGCAAAAGATATTGCATATGCAATGTGGAAACATGGTATAATTAAATCAAATATTAAATTTAAAGAATATATAAAGCAACCAAACGGAGAATATATATATGAAATAAATAATGGAGGAAAAGAAATTGAGCCATGTAAGATTTCAATAAATATAATTGGAATGGAACAAATGCATAATCAATTAATGGTAAAAAGAGTAATTGAAGAAATTGATAAAGAATCTAAATATATATATTATGGATATGGATTGGTTAGATTGCATAGAAATACTGCAAAAATTTTTGGAATAAATGAGGATATAAAAATGTCTGGAAGAAAAGGATTGTATATAAATGTTGATGATTTATATGAAAAATTATATAATATTGCATATGAGAAATTTAAAGATAGAGAAACTTCTGAAAGGATAGTAAAAAGTTTTATATCATTAGAAATATTAAAATATGATAGAAATACTACAATATTGTTTGATATTGATAAAATGTTAAATTTGGAAGAGGGAAATGCAATATACTTTTTATATACATATGCAAGGATAAAATCTTTATTAAATAAAGTTGATAAAATACCTGAAAAATTTGAAATAAATGAATTAAATAAATATGAAGAAAAACTAATTATTAATTTATTTAAGTTTAAAGATATAATTTATGATATTGAAAAGTCATTGGAATTAAACCATTTATATAGATATTCAATAGATTTGATTAGATCATTTAATGAATTTTACCAAAATGTTCCAATATTAAATTATAAAGATAAATATCCACACAGATTATTCCTAGTATACTTAACAAAACAAGTATTAGATAAAATATTTTATATATTGAAAATTGAACCTGTAGAAAGTATTTAAAAATATAATATACATTATCAATTTATGTCAATGATAAGGATTAAAATGTGGGGAACAGATTTAAAGACAATGAATAAGTTTACTAATCAATTGTTAAAAATAATTGAACAATTAGGTATTGAAAAGAGAGGTCCTGTTAATTTACCAACAAAAATAATTAGAATACCCACTATGAGAACACTGGGAAAAAGAGGTACAAAAATATATGAAACATATCAAATAAGAATATATAGAAGATTTTTAGATGTTGCAAATGATGAAAGATTTTTCAAAAATTATTTTATAAATATGCAAATTCCATCAAAAGGATTTAGAATATCATTAAAGATAATAAAATGAGCTATGTTTTATTGAGATATAACGGATTATATATATTTGATGATAATTTAGAAAATTTTCAGAAAATTAATGTTGAATTAAATTTGGATGATTTAAAGGAAATATATAAAAACAAGTTACCAGAAAAGTTAAAAAGTTATATAAAAGAAAATGATATTTTTATTGGACAAAAATTTGATGGATATAAGTATACAGAAGATACAAGTATAATAAGAAAGGCATTGGAAAAAATTGGAGAAGAGAAGATTGATAATAAATTATTTATTGATTTATTAAAAGAACAAATATCAGATTCAATAAGTAGAGATGAAATAATAATTCAGGCAATAAGTTTTCTTGATGATTTAAATAAATCATTAAATTTATTTATGGAAAGATTTAGGGAATGGTATGGATTATATTTTCCAGAAATTTCACAAGAAATTGAAGATCATGAGAAATTTATAAGAACAATTATAAATTCTGATAGAGAAGAATTAATGAAAAAGTACAATATTAATAAAACAATGGGTGGAAAAATATTTAAAAAAGAAGATTTGGAAATAATGAATAAAATATCATTAAAAATAAAGGAGTTATATGATTTAAGAAAAGATTTGGAAGATTATATTGAAAAATTAATGAAAGAAATTGCTCCAAATTTATCAGAAATTGCTACTCCAAAAATAGGTGCAAGATTAATATTATTGGCAGGTGGATTAAAGGAATTATCATTATTACCTTCTTCAACAATACAGGTTTTAGGTGCAGAAAAAGCATTATTTTTGCATTTATCTAAAGGTATAAAACCTCCAAAACATGGTGTAATATTTAATCATCCATATTTACAAAAATTACCTCCAAAAAGAAGGGGAGCAATGGCTAGGACATTGGCATCAAAAATATCTATTGCAGTAAAAGCAGATTTAAGTGGAAGGACAATATATCAGAAATTGAAGGAAGAATTGGATAAAAGGTTTAGGGAATTATATGAAAAATGAAATTAAAACAATTAAAGGAAAATAAAAATATATTTATTGATGAAAAGGGAAAATTATATACAAAAAATTTGGTACCTGGAAAAAATGTATATGGAGAAAGATTGGTAAAATATAATAATGAAGAATATAGAGAATGGATTACAAATAGATCTAAATTAGCAGCAGCAATTAAGAAAAATATTGGAGAAGTGCCAATTAATAAAGGTGATAAAATATTATATTTAGGTATTGCTTCTGGTACAACAGCATCCCATATTTCTGATATAATTGATAAAAATGGATTAATATTTGGTGTAGATATTTCTTCAAGAATATTGAGAGATCTAGTTCCAGTATTATATGATAGAAAAAATATTATTGGAATATTGGCAGATGCTGATAAGCCATGGGAGTATTTACATATTGTTACAAAGGTTGATTTAATATATCAAGATGTTGCACAACCACATCAGGTAAAAATATTTATTAAAAATATTGAATATTATTTAAAGAATAAGGGATATGGATTTTTGGCTGTAAAGGCAAGATCAATTGATGTATCTAAAGATCCAAAAGAAATATTTAAAGAAGTAAGAAAAGAATTGGAAGATTATGGATTAAAGATAATAAAAGAAGTAAGATTGGAGCCATATCATATTGATCATTCAATGTTTTTGGTTCAAAATAAATAATTTTTAAAGGTTATTATAAATATATAAAAAATGCTGCATGCTATAAAAGAAATTGGTAGAAATGGAAGGGAAATATTTAAATGTCCATTATGTGGTCATATATTTGTAAATAGTAAAAAGTATAGTAAACATTTAATGAAATCTCATTTAAGAAATGTTACAATGAATAAAAGAAAATGGAAGAAATTTATGAAACAATTATTATTAATTAATATAAAGGAAAAGAGTAATATTGAATTAACGAATTATGAGAAATATTTAAAGATAAAAGCAAAAATGAATAATATAAGCTTAGATAGTGAATAATTTTATCTTTTCTTTTCCAGATAATTCTCTAATTATTCTTTCATAAATTATATTTTGTACATTTTTAATTCCCCTTATTCTTTCTTCAATATCTTTAAATGATTCAAATGGTTTTTTCTGTCTTTCTTCAATAATTTTTTGTACAGTTACTTTTCCAATATCTGGTAATAATTCTAATGAATGAATTCTAATATTTAATGGGCCAGCTTTATTAAAAAATTCTACAAATTTTTTCTCATTTTTTGCTATTAAATCTTTTATTGCTTTTTCTAAATTTGCTTTTGCAATTTCTGGTAATTCATCAAATGATAATCTTTTTAATATAGATCTTACTTTATCCCTTTGTTTATTTCCAATATATAATTCTTCAAATAAATTTACTTTAACACCAGGTTTTAATGTTAATAATAATAATGTAAAATAATCTTTCCCTACAGTATATACTACTGGCTCTTTTATATTTTTTGTGGGGTCACCTCCGGGTAAATAATATATTACAATTGCATACTCCTCTTTTTTATCCATATTTTTTTATTACATTTAATATTTTTTCCATATCTTGTTTGCTTAAAGTATGTGTGTATAATACTGTTCTTAATTCTTCTTCATTTTTTGGTAAAAATTCCAATATTTGTATTTTTACTTCATCAGGTAAATTTATATCTTTTAATTCTTCTAATATTTCTTTTTCTTTATTTTCATCCAATTTATATGTATCATTAAGGAATTTTAATGTTCTTTCTTCTATATATAATAAATTTCTCCTTTCTTTATTTTTTAGTAATATATTTTTAACATTTGCAGGTGTTATAATCTTTTTATTCAGTACTTCCATTTATATATCTTTTTAAATATTATTTAAAAATATATCATGAACTTTTAATTTAATGACTGCAAGAAAGGGAAAAGGTTCTAGAAGAAAAACAAGGGATAAATTATCATTAAATGTAAGGGAACATGGTAAAATAAAAATAAGGAAAATATTACAAGAATTTAATATAAATGATAAAGTTGTAATAAAGATTGATCCTTCATATAATAAAACAATGCCTCATCCAAAATATCATGGAATGATTGGAATAATTTTGGGAAAGAGAGGAAGATGTTATGAAGTTTTAGTAAATGATAAAGGAAAAGAAAAAGTTATAATTGTTCATCCAGTACATTTAGAAAAATTTAAGGAGCAGGTTTCGCCTGCTCAGGCTTCTTAGATATATTATTTATAATAATTTCTCTTATTTTTTCCATATCCTCCTTTTTAAGTAATGGCAATTCAATTGTTAAACTTAAATTTTTGTTTAATAAAAGTGTATGGGTATAAATTTTTATTGCATATAAACCCTTAATTCTTTCGTACAAACTTTGAAATATTTCTATGTTGTTTATATATGAATTTTCTATTGATCTAATATTTTCATTTACAAGTAGTATTAATCTTTTATTTGTAAATATCACATAATAGTTTTTTGCTGTTTCATAGTATTTAAAAACAATATAAAATAAAATTGAAGCAATAAAAAATAATAGAAAAAAATATACTACGTGTACATTATAAGATTGTGAAATGAAAAACATAACTAAATATATAAAGAAAAGTAAAAGTAATGAGAATGTATACCTTATTGAATATATTAATGGATTATAATTAATAATAAACAATGGATCTTCATTTTCTAATTTTATTTTTTTGTTAATTTCTTCTTTTTCAAATGATAAATAGTAATATTTCTCCATTTTTGTTTATTTATTCAAAAATTTATAAATATTGTTTTATATTTAATTTTATTGGCAATATTCTCAATTTTTGTTTTAATAAATAGTTTATTATCATATTTCTGCACTATTAATAATACCTAAATAAATTGTGAAAATGTATTAAGAAGTTCATATTCAAAATTGTTTGAAATAACTTCAGAAATATATAATTTTATTATATAAGAAAGTTTAAGATAATTTATAATTTATTTTTTGTAATATTTTCATTCATACTATGTTCTTTTTAATTTATTCAATAATATTGTATTATTATAGAAAGAGGTTTTTCAATAAAATTTATAATTAATGAAATTTTTTAGATATATATGAAAAATAGTATATCAATAGATATAGTAATTATTCTAGTTATTGCACTGATCATATTAATTTTGGCAGTTATGTTTGGATATAAAATATTTTTAGGTGGAAATATAGCATCAAATCAGTCATTTAATTTCATTAATAATAGCTTTAATAATGTTACAAATCAACCAATTTCTGATCTAATAAAATGAGAGGAAAAATTTTTGATAGTCTCATGCTTTTTATAGGTTATTATCTTCCAATATTTATTATAATCCTTGCAGGAATTATATTTATTTTAACTTCAATATTTAAATATTATCATATTAATAATCCATCTCAATATTATATTTCAATACAAAACCAAAATAATCAAAACAACCAAAACAATAATTTTAATACCATAAATTCAACAATTATGGTAAGTATATATTATCAGAATGGATTTGATATAAAATATGTTCAATCATTTATTGAAGATCAAAATAATTGGAATATATATTATAATATTACAAATATTTATAGTGGAGTTAATAATAGTAATAATATATTAAAAATAAATCCTGAAAATATAATAAATATTATTTCAACATCTTTTGATATAAGTTCATTAAATAATGTTGAATTAGAATCTGTAATTAGTTTATCAAATAATACTTATGAAGGAAATAATGTTATATATACATATCAAGGAAATAAATATGAATGTAGTATTGTTGGAAATAATCGTATAAAATATCAGGCAGGTAGTTTTATATATTTTTGTATATTATGTAAATCAGATAAAAGTCAAAATATACAAAATTTCTATTTAGATAAACCTTTATATATAAATATAACTCCAGCAATATCTTTATTAGGAAATTCTTATCCAAATTCTAAATATTATGATTATACAGTAAATATAAAAATAATTAATGGAACATATTTAGCTATACCTTTATCAAATAAAGGAGGATATTCTATGGATGATTTTCAAAATATATTAGTTGTAATTGGTCCTCCTTTAAGTAATTATATTCAAAATTCTCCATATGTTGGGGATAATGTTGTATTTTTACTTAATTATAATGGTAAATATTATGCATTACCTTCATGGTATGCTGGAAAATATAATGGGAATTATTATTTCTTCATTAATCTATTAAATATTCCTTCATTATATAATAATAATTTTGGTTGTAATATTATATCATTATTTGTTGGATTTAGTGATAAAAATTTATTACCATATTTAAATGGAACAATTGGAGGTGATCCTTATGCATTAGATCCAAATAATCCATATTCAGCAGTTATATATGATAATGGATTAAATGTATTTCCAATATATGTAAATTTTTATCCATATCAAGATAATAATGCATATTGGGTAGAGATGATACCTTCGGATAATTGTGATTATAGTAAATATAAAGTATGTTATCAAAATTTACAATTTAATGATATATTACCTCCATATAATAATGTAAATATTTATTTAAATGGAACTGCTAATATAGGTATTGTAATTGATAGACCTTTTCAAGGATTATTAATGGTTAATGGAACAAATCAAGGATCTTATGCATTAATTACATCTGATATTTTAAAAAATACATTTTATAGATTATCTAAATCACAAAATGGATTGGGATTACAAACATTTGTATACTTTTCTGGAATACCATGGGAAGATTCTTGCTTTTCTAGAATAAATATAGATTGTTTATATCCTAGCCCTTATGTTTCACATGCAGTAGTATTATCATATATTACAGATAATGGTAATTTAAATATAAATACTGTAAATTATTATAATAATTATAATCTTAAAAATCAAGTTGGAAATAAATATATAGGAATAGGAATATGGGTTGGGGAAGAAACATATTTACCACTTAATTTTCCAATGTTTATGTATGAATATGGTTGGAAATTTGTGGGTGCAGAACCAGGAAATAGTCCTGGTTATTATGTTGGGATATTGCAATATAATAATACTTTAGGATATTTTTTAACTACACAATATACAAAAAATCCAAATCCAAGTGGATATTATGATTATTATTATTCAGGATCTGGATGGGATACTTCATATAGTTTTACATGCCCTTTGGGTTGTCCTAGTTTAAAATATTTCTTTGTAGAGGATAATACTGGAAATATAAAAGGATATAAAGGAGAAGACTATTTCCCATTTATGCCACCTAATCAGAAAAATAATCAACAATATTATCAATATGGTGTGTTTTGGTTATATAATTGGTTTCAGACCGGTAATAACAATAATATAAATATATTTTTCTTAATGAATGGAAATATATTTAATTATTCACTTGCTTCAGAAAAATATAGTTGGGAATGTAACTGCGGATTATTTGGATGTTCTACATGTAGTGCATATGCAATACCACCAAACCCACCAGCATCTACAAATACAATAACTGGAGAACCAATATTCATACAATCATACATAAATGCATATAATACGGCGTTTAATCAACCAGCAAATCCCCAAGAAGCTCTGAATAAATATTTACCATTTACATGGAGTGAGGTAAATAATAACAACTTTATACCAGGAACATTTGGTTCTGAAGAATATTATAGTAGTCTTTCAAATTCTCTTACTATAAATTATTTACAAGATATCGCAAGCATGTATAATAGTGAGAATCCTTATTTGTTCATTTCAGCAGGCTCGGGAGGTGGATCAGGTTATATGTATTTGGATTGGGTTATAGTTACTTATGGAGTTCCCTATGTTATAAGTGTATCGTAAAAATTGTCAAAAAAATTATCTAGAAGAATTGTATACTTGCTGAGGAGCATAAAAACTCGATAAGTATGTACCTGCAGGAATATTGGTATTTACTCCATATGGAATTATAGTTCTATTGGACTGTACTAGTACGGCCCCTCCAGGAAATGGTCCATATTCTCCATATACCTTTGTTTGGTACGCTACAGTTCCTGTTAAGTTTTCCCATTGGAATACTGGAGAATTTCCTGGTAGTCCTGCTGCGTATGTTCCTGGTGTGTTCATTGCTGCTACAAAGTTAGGTACCCATTCTTTATATGTATAAAATCCTGCTATATTTGCTTCATTTATTTTATTAGCATCTATTATATAATATGTTTGTCCATTTATTG
>JAPWTW010000007.1 GCA_028275885.1 Candidatus Nanopusillus sp. | reverse complement strand
TATCCCTGTACAGTCTGGAAACGTAATATTTTATTTAAATATAACAAATTCTGGTAATGCAACGATCAATAATATAACTTTATCCTTTTCAGTTATAGGAAATAGTGTAATTTTATCATATAATAATTTACCTATAACAACTTTAAATAATATTACAATATCTTCTCCTTTATCACCAAATAGCTCATTAATTATACCATTTAATATGCTTGTAATATCTCCAGGTTTAACAGATGTAAATATAAAAGTTTATGTAAATGGGCAATATATAGGATATGGAAATTATCAATTTGATGTTGAATTGGGATCTTCTTCGCCAGCTTTAGTAGTTTCTGAAAATATAAATTATATATTGATATCTTTGGTGGGAATTTTAGGCTTGTTACTATTAACATAAAATAACAAATCGTTTAAAAATATTATCATCATTATTAGTTTATGAATATGAAAAATCTACTTGTATTATTAGTTTTTGTTGTAATAATTTTTGGAGTAATATATTATTTGGGTTATCAAAATAAAACATATAGTAGTGGAAAAATATTAAAATTATCAATATATAATCCAACAAATTGTACAGTTTTTTCACCATTTCAACAAGAAATATATATAAATAGCTCTATAATGAATGAATATGGAATAAATGAAAATGGATCAAATGTTTTCTTCTTTACAAATTTAAATAACATTACAGGGTCAATTTTATATTCCTGGTTTGTTGGGTATTACAATAATTATTCTATTTGGTGGGTAAGATTACCAAGCTCAATTTCACCATATTCAAATATTACAATTTATATGTACATAGGACCTGCGGGAGAAAATTATTATGAAAAATATTATCCATACGTTGGTATGTCGTCTTATGTATATAATAATTATAGTTGGGGACCTCTTAGTATTTATGATAATGGACAACTAGTCTTTAATTTTTATGGTTGGTTTTATGATACAAGACATAATTGGGTTTTAAATGTTGAAAATGGAAATTATTTTCCAACCCCAACAATTAATGGAATTGAGATGATAAATTATTCATTGTCTCAGGGATCATATATAGAACCACCAAATAATGGAAATATTCCAAATATACCAATAATTATTGAAGAAGGATGGTATTATAATGGGGAAGCTGATGCAAATGTAATTTCAATGTATGGTAAAAAATCTGTTGTATATGCAGCGGGAGCAAATAAGTTTGGAGGATACACTCCAACGTTATATGATTCTATATTTGTACAGTATGAGTATTATAATTTACAACCAGCAATATATATTTCATATGCTGATGGAAAATTTCCTGCACAATTATATAAAGGACCATTTATAAATAAAAATCAATCATATATTTATTCATATTTTTTAGTTGACTTTTGCAATAATACATATATGCAAGCAGGATATCTTGCATTGAATAATATTCCACCAATTTCTTTATTAGGAACTTTGGAAAATACTAATCAGACTTTAAAGATAAGAATTGATAGAAACATATTGTCAGGAAGATATTTTTCTATTAGTTCTGGAAGTGGTCCCCAATCAACATCTTATCAATCCATATACTGGGTTGTTGGGAGAACATATCCACCAGGTGGAATTATGCCAGAAATTTATATAGAAAGATTATCTTGAATAGTCTAGTTTTTTAAATTTTTTTAAGATAGATCAATAATGAGAAATTTATTGAAGATTATTGATAATTTAAAGAGAAAAAAGATAATAAATAAATTATATGGATTTATAAAGAAATATCCTTTTTATATAATTTTGGGTATTTTATTACTAATTTATACTTATCAAACATTTTCTGTATTTTATCATATAAATTCATATATTTCTGATGAAGTATGGTATGCTCCAGCTTCATATAATATTATGACAAAAATATTCCATTTAGATATAAATCAAACTGTTCCATTTCCTTCTGGAAAATATTTAATCGATTATTTTAATCTTGAACATCCACCTTTAGCAAAATATATTATTGGCATCTTTATATATTTTTTAGGATATAATTATTGGGTTTGGAGAATTCCTAGTTGGATATTAGGAGATTTAATAATAATTCTATCATTTTTGATAACTAGAAAAATTGTTGGTAATAATATATTTGGAAATATTGCTGGAATAATTACTTCGGTTTTAATTATTTCTGATCCAAATATATGGATAATGCATGGCATAGCTATGTTAGATATATATATATCATTTTTTTCTTTATTATCATTGTATTATTTAATAAAAAACGATATAATAAAATCATCAATATCTTTCGGACTAGCATTTTCTTCAAAATTTCCTGGGGTATTTTTAGTATTTCCCCTTTTATATTATATTAAGGGAATTAATATAAGTAGAATAAAAAGATTTTTTTATGTAATTATATTACCATTAATAGTATATTTATTTTTAAACATCCCATTAATTATATATCTTGGATTTTTTAGTTGGTTTAATCAGAGTTTTTTAAATGCATTAAAATGGAGTATCACAACAGGACATATTGTAAATGCTACAAATCAAATTTCTTTACCATGGCAATGGTTGTTAAATATTCATCCATTTTATTTAGGAACGTATTCTGGAAATAACCTTTATTTAAATAATTTTTATGCATCTGTAAATAATTATATTATGATACTTTGGCTAATCTTAACGCCTTTAATATTTATATTAAAAGATAGAAAAGTTAATGTTTCATATTTATATCCATTATCAATTTATTTAGGATTTTTCTTAATATATATGTTAGGTAATGATACATTATTTACATACTATGTCACAAATTTTATGCCAATGGTCTATGTATATATAATTTCTTCTTTATTTTTATTAGGATTAAAATATTATAAAAATTTGAGTTAATTAAGCGGACCCGGGGGGATTTGAACCCCCGACCTACGGCTTAGGAGGCCGTCGCTCTATCCATGCTGAGCTACGGGTCCTTTCTAATTTAATTAAATTAATCTTTTATTAAATTTTGATTATAATGAATCAAACTTTAAATCCAAAAATTTATAAATATCGATATTTACTAAATTATTTATGAAAGGTATATCTCCAGTAATTGCAACAATACTATTAATTGTAATGACAGTAGCAATAGCAGGATTAATGTATGCATGGATGTCTGGGATGTTTTCTTCATTAACATCATCAACTTCACAACAGATTAGTCTGGCTACACAAATAACATCTTTTAGTGTACCACTGGTATACGTTTCTGGTGGTAATATATATGCAGTAATATACAATAATGGAAACGTGCCAATTAATACTAATAACCTAACTATAACAGCTCAAGAATATTGGGGTTCAAATTCTACATATGATGGTACTACATATACTTGTTCAGCATCATCAGCTATAATTACTTCAGGTCAACAAAGTACAATAACTTTATCATGTAATCCTACTGGTTTAGCTACTAAATGGAGTTCTGGAATTTATTATTATATATTTACATTTATATATAATGGAATAGCTGTTCAAGCAACATTACCTGTAGCATAAGTTTTTTATAATTAAAAAAGTTTTACAAAAATTATGTCTTTGAAATTTTATGCCTATGCATTTCCCAAAGTTTATGTATTTCATTTAATATTATATAAAACTCTCTTTCAAGATGAATTGATAGTCCTTTCTTTTTAATTTCTTCTAATATCTTATAAAGCTTCTCTATATGCTTTTCTAATTGAATAATTTCTGGATAAACTCTATTTAAATTAGCTCCATATAAATTCTTTAAAGATTTTATATATTTTTCTATTTCCTTTAAATCCCTCTTTACTGTCTTTTCTATTTTTTTAATATCCCTTAAATCTTTAGATTCCTTTAAAAGTTTTTCAGTATCTATATTTATTTCTTTAAATTCCTTTCTTGCTGTTTTTATAATTTTTTCCTCCTTTTTTGGATTGCCGATAAGTTTTTTGTTAATTTTGCCCAGCTTACTTGGTGGTGTTTTGCCTTTAGACAATCTTCTAAAAGGTAGGATTACCATAAACTTTTAAAATATTTTGGTAATTATAAATTTTTGAATCTTTATTTCAATAAAAAATATATTGATTAGGTAAAATGTTGCATGACAAATATAAATATCTATTTTAAAACCTTATCTAAAATATTTTCGACATCTTCTTCAGAAAAACCTAAAAACAAAATTTCTCCATGTTTATATATCAATACATTTTTTTCCTCTAACTTTAACCATATATAATCCTTATCTTTCTCTTTTATTTCAAAATTATCTAATATTTTTATTAATTTATTAATAAATTTATTATCAAATTCTTTATCAAACCTTACAGATAAATTATTTATTCCGCAAAGTTTACTTATATTGTATTTCATTATGATAAAATATAATTAAAAAATATAAGGGTTTTATATAAATCTATTTTATGATAAATCCAAAGGAAATAAGAAAAGATTTCCCAATTTTTGAAAATAATCCGAATTTAGTATATTTTGATAATACTGCTACAACTCAAAAACCTAAACAAGTTATTGAAAAAATAAAAGAAGTTTATGAAAAATATTATGCGAATATACATAGAGGTGTATATAAAATAAGTGAAATATCTTCTGAAGAATATGAAAATTCTCATAAATTGGTTGCAGATTTTATAAAATGTAAAGAATGGAGAGAAATAATTTTTACAAGAAATACTACAGAATCAATAAATCTTGTTGCATATTCATATGGATTAAATAATATAAAGAAAGATGATAAAATTTTGATATCCTATATGGAACATAGTTCAAATTTATTACCATGGAGGTTTATATGTAAAAAAACAGGAGCAAAATTAGAATATATTAATGTTAAAGATTATAAATTAGATTTAGATGATTTTGAAAGAAAAATAGATGAAAAAACGAAAATAGTTTCTATAACTCATGTATCAAATGTTCTGGGTACAATAAATCCTATAGAAGAAATAATAAAAATTGCTCATGAAAAAGGTGCTTTAGTTTTAATTGATGCTGCACAAAGTTCTGGGCATTTACCTATAAATGTTAAAAAATTAGATGTAGATTTTTTAGTATTTAGTTCTCATAAAATGTTAGGACCATCTGGAATTGGTGTATTATATGGAAAAGAAGAATTATTAGAAAATATGGAACCTTTTTTATGGGGTGGAGATATGATTAAAGATATTGATTTCGATAAAGAATATTTAAACGATCTACCATGGAAATTTGAGGCTGGAACTCCAAATATTGCGGATGGAATTGCATTTGGAGAAGCAATTAAATATTTAAATAAATTGGGAATGGAAAATATCGAAAAATATGAGCAAGAATTAACAAAATATTTCTTAGAAAGATTTGAAGATTTTTCAAATAAATATAAAGATGTAATATTGATGGGATTAAATGATTATAAAGGTAGGGAAGCAATATTTTCATTAGTATTTAAAATAAATCCACATATAATTGGAAAAATGCTAGATTCTTATAATATTACTGTCAGAACTGGATATCATTGTTGTTATATATTATTTAGACATTTGGATTTGTATAAATATAAAGGATCTGTTAGAGCTTCACTATATATTTATAATACAAAAGAAGAAATTGATTTTTTCTTTGAAAAATTGGAAGAAATTGTTAAAAGATTTTAATTTTTGGACTATATATGGATTATATTTTCTATAAAAAATTTTAATAGTATAACCTAGCCTAATTTAATTATATAATATATTAAAAATTTTAGAATAAACATATAAGTATATGTCGGATAATCTTGGTTATACGACATATATAATGTTTAATTTTATGTTTGATTTAAGATTAATTTAAGCATGAAAGTATGTTAAAAAATGTTAAAAGTTCAGTAGTCAAAACTTATTAAACAGTTAATTAAATAATTATAATGAGCAAGTATATATTTATTACAGGAGGTGTGTTGTCTGGGTTGGGTAAGGGTATAACAACAGCCTCTATTGGCAAAATACTTCAAGCTCGTGGTTATCGTGTAACATCAATTAAGATAGATCCATATCTAAATGTGGATGCTGGTACAATGAATCCATTCCAGCATGGTGAGGTGTTTGTAACTTTTGATGGTGGTGAAACAGATTTAGATTTAGGACATTATGAAAGATTTCTTGATGTTGAGATTCCTAAATATCATAACATAACTAGCGGTCAGGTTTATTATAAAGTAATTAGAAGAGAGCGTAAAGGTGAGTACTTAGGTCAGACAGTTCAATTAATACCTCACGTTACTGAAGAAATAAAGAGAAGAATAATGCTTGTGACGAAAAGAGAAAAACCTGATATAATTTTAATTGAGATTGGAGGTACAGTTGGTGATTATGAAGGATTACCATTTCTTGAAGCTGCAAGACAAATGAAGCTTGAGATGCCCAATGATGTATTATTTGTTCATGTTGCTTTAGTTCCTTTGCTATCAACTACAGGTGAACTTAAAACGAAGCCATTGCAACATAGTGTTGCTGAGCTTAGGAGGGTTGGTATTCAACCTGATATAATAATTGCAAGGGCGCCAAAGTTACTTGATGAATCAACTAGAAGGAAAATATCTTTATTTACAAATGTACCAATTAATGCTGTGTTTACATCACCTGATGTAGATACAATTTATAAAGTGCCACTCATCTTAGAAGAACAGGGACTTGGAAAATATATAGTAACAAAATTAGGATTAGAACCTAGGGAGCCTAAACTAGATAATTGGGTAAATTTTGTAAATTCTCTTGAGGATAGTAATGATGAAGTTAATATATACATGTGTGGTAAGTATGTAAAACTTCATGATTCTTATATAAGTATTGTTGAGGCCATAAAACATGCTGCAGCTAAGTTAAAGATTAAGCCAAATATTATTTGGTGCGATACTGAGGAGATTGAAAAAGATCCTTCAAAGATTAAAGAACTAGATAATGCTGATGCTGTTATTGTATTACCAGGTTTTGGAGCTAGAGGTGTTGAGGGTAAGATAGAAGCTATTAGGTATGTTCGTGAGAATAATACACCATTTCTTGGAATATGCTATGGAATGCAATTAGCTGTAGTTGAGTTTGCAAGAAATGTTGCCAATCTTAAGGGTGCTCATACGACAGAGGTTGACCCAAATACACCATATCCAGTAATTGATATAACGCCAGAAGAGAAAGATATTAAAGAGCTTGGTGGTACAATGATACTTGGTAATAGGAAGATTAATATTGTTAAAGGTACAATAGCTCATGCAATCTATGGAACAACTGAAATAGTAGAAAGACATAGACATAGGTATGAAGTAAATCCAAAGTTCTTTAATATACTAACTGAAAAAGGTCTTGTTTTCTCAGCTTGGAGGTCTGATGTTCCAAGAGTAGAAATGATAGAGTTACCAAATCATTATTTCTTTGTAGCTACTCAATTTCATCCAGAGTTTAAAAGCAGACCCTTACATCCACATCCATTATTTGTTGCACTATTAAATGCTGCATATAGTAAAAAGCAAGGATTTCCTTCTCCCTGGTCTCGTGTGATTGTTAGACAATAATTTTTCATAGTTTAACAGGTATATATCAAGTTATTTTTAAGTGTAGATAAATCTATTAAGAAGAGTTAAAATTCATTTCTATTAACTCTTATTATTTCTTACTCAATATATTTTAATCCTAATTTTTCCTTTGGTACAATTTTAAAGTCCTAATTTAAAATCCTATTTAATATTTTTTAAAAATGCTTTTAATCCAGCAATATTTTTACTATAGTATGGGTCTACATTATTCTTTTCTGCTAATTTCAATGTAAAAGTCCTTAATGATAATGTACCTAAAACTAATTCTTCCATTAAATTTCTATATCTTAAATCGAATAAAAGAACATTATTTCCATACATTTCCAACAAATCTTTCATATAACTCATTCTATATTCAATTCTTTCATAATAATTAAATTTCAATAAAATAAAATCTATATTTAATTTTGATAAACCTTCTAAATCATGATGATTATATTCTGAAATTATTCCATATTCTGAGAACCATTTTGCATCTTCATTTAAATGCATTTTTAATGCTAAGGCAACAGGTTCATGCTTTACATCAGTATAAATCATTATTGGATTTTTTACGTCATTTACAAATATTGATAAATCCTTTAATCTTTCTCTATAATTTTTTAATATTTCTAATAGTTCATAATATTTTTTCTTATCTAATATTGATAAAATTATTCCTAAAATTACTGGAAATGTATATCTTGTTGCTGGATAAATGTTATCAATTTTTATATAATATAGATTTTTTTCCTTAGCTATTTTTTCCATTTCTCCTCCAGAAGAAATTGCTATAATTTTATTTCCATTATTTAATGCTTCATTCATGCAATTTAATGTTTCTTCAGTATCTCCAGAATATGATATAAATATTGTTAACCAATCTTTATCAATAAATTTTGGTAAAAAATAATCTTTACAAACAAATATTTCCCTATCATTTAATATATGTTTTGTATAATCTCCAAAAATTCCAGATCCTCCCATTCCAGATATTAATATTTTTTTATAATATAATTCTTCAAGATTTTCATATTTTTTAATTATTGAATAATAATCTAAATAAAATGGGTCATACATAAAATAGAGAAATATTTCGGATATTATAAGTTTATCCTCCAGAAACAGAATCTAGTATTTTTATATAATCTCCATCATTTATTGTATCATCTTCTGTTACAATTTCTCCATTTTTTACAACAATAAATCTTGAAGAATCTAAATTTAATATATTTAGCAAATCTTTTACAGTATTTCCATTAAATTCAATGTTACTTTCAGTATAGTATCTTTCAATAAATACTCTTATTTTTTTCATTAATACTTTTTAAGTTTTATTCTTAAAAAATTTTAATGAAAAGGGAAGATATAATAACATTTGTTGTGTTTACAGTAATATTTTTTGTAATATTTTATATAGCCTTTTATAAATTATTTGGCAAAAATATAAGTATTTCGGAAAATATGCCAATAAATATAACATTTTATCCAAATCCATATCAATATAATGTAAATTATGTAAATAATACTTTATATCTAAATATAACTGACTATCAATTGCCATATATAAATACTTCTAATTTTATATTAAATATAACTGGAAATCTATATAATCTAACATGTGAAAAAGAAATAATATATCCAGATCAATCAGTATTATGTTATGTAAAAAATATAATTATTGAAAATAATACACTAATTCAATTATTGTATGCTTTTAATAATATTCTATATGATATAAAGTATAATATTTCAACTTAAAGTTATAAATAATAATTTTTAAAAATTTAATATGCCGCGGTGCCCGAGTGGCCCAAGGGGATGGATTGCTAATCCATTCCCCGAAAGGGGGCGTGGGTTCAAATCCCACCCGCGGCGTTTATTTTTTATAAATAGTAATATTAACTATGCAATTATGTATAATCATTATGGAATAGCAACATTAGATGATTTAATAAGAGAAATAGAAATAAATATGAAAATAAACGATCCTTATAATGATAATTTATATCTAAAGAAATTCAAAGAATTTTTAAAATATAATATAAAATGGGCATATGGAAATATACTTACAGTAGCTTCAGTTCTTCCGATGAGAAAATTTAATGACAAAGAAGGTATTCAATGGGAAAAAGAAAAGAAAGAAATTGTAGAATATTTTGAAAATATAGAAAGATCAAAGACAAAGTCTAAGAAATATTATCTAATATCGGTTGAATACTATAATGGATATCCCATATTAATAATTGGGGAACCTGATGGCTTAAATTTTGAAGGTAAGATGAATAATAAAGCAAGGATTTATGAAATAAAATCATTTAATCTTATGTACTTTTATACTATATATGGATCAAAAGAAAATGAATATTTTATTAAAAAAGTTCTCAATAAAATAAAAACAATTTCAAATCAATTAATAGTATATCAATATTTATTAGAAAATACAATAAAATTTGGCTTAATTAGAAAGATTGAAAAAGTTAACCTTTATGGAAGAGTTTATTTTTATTCTAAAAATATAGGAGATTTATATAGTGCAAAAAGAATAATAAAACAAAATTTTAATAGAATTATAAAAGATTTACGCAAATATAATGCTTATAATTTAAGTTTAAAAGAAGAAGAAAATATATATATAAATGGTGAAAACGTATATTACTTTAAAATTAATTTTAGAACAAAATATAATCAAAAAACAGTAGAAAATTATTTAAATAATTTAAATAAATTACTTAAGTCTTTAAAATTAGTGGATAATGGAAATTTATAAAGATTTCCTCTACTTTGAATAAAATGAACAAAAGAATTATATTATATTACCTAATTGCATTATTTATAGTATTATTAGGATTTCTATTAATTTTATTATATAGTAGTGAAAGATTTAATTTTTTGTATAGTAATGAATATTCGGTATATATTCCTGCAGTTCTAAATCAATCAAATAATTTATCTGGAGAAATTACACAATTTTTCTTAAGAATATCTCCAGGTTTTGGAAGAGTATATGCATCAATACCTCCAGTATTTTATGATAATTATAATTTAGTATATTTATTTGCAAAAGATGCCGCATGTAATATATATCCTGATAAATGTAATTATTATGATTATTATTTTAGTTCAAATGATGTGTTGTTTGCTGAAGGATTTTCTGGTACTGCAGGATTAACCTTACTTGTTTTACAAGCTTTATCAAATAAAACTGTGATAGTTAATTATCCAATTACAGGTTTTATGTTACCAAATGGAATAATAGCACCAGTTGAAGGTATTGAATATAAACTAAATGCTACTTTACAATATTTTCCATATATGGTAGCTCCATATTATAATAATTCTAAAATAATTCCGGCATATACAATACTTGATTTAGAAAGAATATATTTTGGAGAGCAATTTAATAATACATATAATGTTCCTAAGGATTATATAGATGTTATGAAAAATATAACGAATGAAATATGTAGCGGGATAGATAATAGTACTGTAAATTATTATATTTCTTTAGGAAATTATTATACAGCAGCAAGTTTATGTTTTGAACAAAAAGTTACAAATCCTCAATTCTATCCAAAAATAACTAAAGAAGAATTGGAAAAAGATATAGCAGATTTTTATAATTATATAAATAATTATGAATGCTTTGGAAATTATGAATGTGAGGAAATAAAATATCAAGTAATATTAAGACTAGAAGAAGCTAACAAAACTTTGAATAATTTACAAGAATCATATTGGAGATATTATTCAGCAATTGGTTGGGCTCAATTTTTATCAATAACAAATAATATATACAAAGAAAATAAATGTTCATTGATAGATCAACAATATACACTAATGCAATATTTATATTTATATCAATTACCATCAAATCTATCTTGTTTTGAAAAAAGAAATTATTTATCTAATTTATATTTCTTCTATGTAAGTAATAGTACAAATTATGTTAGTAATGATACTATAAAATCAATAGAACAGTTAGATTATTATTATTATAATAGATATGGATTTTCTATAACTTCTTACAATTATTTACAATTTGGAAAAGATTTAATAAATATGGGCAATATAAATTCAGGTTTGTATTATTTAATATTATCAATAGAATATGCAATATGAAATTGAAGTTGGGGAAAGAGTAAAAAGAGAGATAAGAAAAGGAAAACAAGTTTTCTCTGTAAATTGGATAAAAAAAATTGAAGCTGAACCTGGCGAATTAGTTAAATTAAAATATAAAAATGATTTCTTGGCTTGGGGAATAATAAATCCAAAGGATCCATATCATTACATTAGAATATTTTCATATAATGAAGATATAGATGTATATAATGAAATAAAGGAAAAAATAAAGAAAGCAAAAGAATATAGAGAGAAGACAATAAATTATAAAAATCATTATAGATTAGTATATTCTGAATCTGATTTTTTATCAGGTTTAATTATAGATAAGTATAATGATATATTCGTAATACAAAATTCAAATGCTTTTTTTGATAAAAATATTAATCTAATTAAAAATGCATTAATAGATATATATGGAAAAGATATTACAATTTATGAAAAAAGCATTGGAAAACAGAGAGAAAGATCTTATTTAAAACCTATAGAAAGGTTTATTTATGGAAATAAATATGAAACTGAAATAGAGGAAGTCAATAAAAAATTTTATACAAATATATTAAAGGGGCAAAAGACTGGATGGTTTTTAGATCAAAGAGAAAATAGAAAAATTGTTAGTCAATTATATGGAGATAAAGTTTTGGATGTATTTTCATATTCAGGATCTTTTGGTATAATTATTAATGGAGAAGAAAAATATTTTATTGAAAAAAATAAAGAAGCAATTAATATGTTATATAAGAACTTAAAATTAAATAACATAGAAAATTATAATGTTATAAATGATAATGCATATAGAATATTAAAGCAATTTTATTTAGAAAAAAGAAAATTTGATATAATTATATTGGATCCTCCAGATTTGTTGGCAGAAAATTATGAAAAGGGAATTAAAAGTTTTATATTAATAAATTCTATTGCCTTAGATTTAATTGATGAAGGATATTTAATAACATTTTCATGTTCTCAGGATTTGAATGAAAGAAAATTTTATTCATTAATTAGAACATTAATAAGGAGAAAAAATAAGAAATTTGAAATATTATATAAATTTAATCAGGCTCTAGATCATAAAGTTATATTTCCTCATAAGGAGTTATCATATCTTAAAGGATTTTTAATAGAAATTAAAAAATAATTATCTATTTTCTACTGTTTGTATGATTTCTTGTTTTATTTGACTTATTTTTGTTATTCTTCTTATTTCTACATTACTAACTGGAAATATTTTATTTAATGTTGGTTTTATCTCATTTTGCAAATCATAATTTATTATTTTCCCAATTAGTTCATAATATTTTAATGAAGAAGCTTTTTCTTCTAAATATTTTCTATATGTTTTCCTTATTTCAGTTTTTTGTGATCTATGAGCTTTAAATCTTGTAATAACTAATGGTTTTATCCTTACTTCATATCCATCATTTGTTTTTACTATAAATGAATCTTCTATTTTTGATGTTCCTTTTCTTGTTATTCTTCTTACATATGATGGATATAACATTACTTCTTTTACTTCTGTATAAGCTTTTAGTCCAGATACTTTATTTATCTGAAATATAACCTTATAGTTTTGATATTTAAAATTATTTAATATAAATGCAAGATTTAGATCTATAGTTCTCCCAACAACATTTTCAATATCATCCTTATTTACCGGTGTTTCTCCAATTTTATTTTCATTAAATATTTCTACAGGTGCATATATATCTATCCATACTTTTTTACTCCAATCAGCATACTTTTTATTATATGCCATTTAATAAAATCTAAAAAATAATTTTAAAAGTATTTTTATATTTAAATTTACTTTATGAATGAAAAAGATATAGAATTCTTTAAAGAGATAGAGAAAAAATGGCAAAAAATATGGGATGAAAAACATATATATTATTCAAATCCTGACAAAGAAAAACCAAAGTTTTTTGTCACATTTCCATATCCATATGTAAGTGGATTTCTTCATATTGGTACTGCCTTATCTTTATCTAGAGTAGATATTATTGCTAGATATAAAAGATTAAAGGGTTATAATGTACTATTTCCTCAAGGTTTTCATCTAACTGGATCTCCAATTGTCGCAAAATCATGGAGATTAAGAAATGGAGATAAGAAAATTATAAAGGAACTAAAAGATGAAGGAGTCTCTGATGAAGATATAGAAAAATTAAAAGATCCTGTAGGATGGGCTTTTTATTTTGTAGAAAAGGCTGAAGAAGATATAAAAAATTTGGGATGTTCAATAGATTGGAGAAGGAAATTCTATACAACATATTTACATCCATGGTATAATAAATTTATAGAATGGCAATATAGAAAATTAAAAGAAAAGGGTTTAGTTATAACTGGAAAACATCCAGTAGTATATGATCCAATTGCAAACATACCTGTTGGTGATCATGATAGACCAGATGAATATGTTGGAATAGGTCCTACAGAAGGTTATATAATTTTATTTAGATTAAAAGATGAGGATATAATATTACCTGCATTTACATTGAGGCCAGAAACATTATATGGAGTAACTAATATATGGATAAATCCAAATGGAAAATATTCAATATATTTAGATAAAGTAAGTAATAATAAATATATATTACCAGATACAATAATTGTTGAAGAATTCAATGCACAGGGATATAAATTAGAAAAAATTAAGGATATTGATGTTAAAGAACTAGTTGGAAAAAGATGCATAAATCCATTAACAAAAGAAGAAATACCAATATTACCTGCAGAATTTGTAGATATAAATACTGGAAGTGGTATTGTTATGAGTGTTCCTTCTCATGCTCCATATGATTATATTGGATTAATGGATTTATTAAATACAGAATATAAAGAAATAGCTAAGGAATGTTTAGATAATATGAAAGTTTTATTTAAGGTTTCAGGATATAATATACCAGCAAAAGATATTGTTGAAAAAATGAAAATAAATAATCAGAAAGATGTACAAAAATTAGAAAATGCAACAAAAGAAATATATTCTCTGGAATATTATAATGGAATATTAACAGATATTTTTGGAAAATACAGTGGTATGAAAATATATGAAGCAAAGGATAATATAGCTAAAGATTTTATAGAAAAAAATATAGCAAAGATACATTATACATTAAAACCAAGATTTGAATCTAGATATGGAAATTTATGTATTGTAAAAATTATAGATAATCAGTGGTTCTTAAAATATTCAGATCCTGAATGGAAAAAACTTGCTCATGAATGTATAGAAAATATGAATTTTTATCCAGAATATGCAAAACAAGATTTTCATCATAAAATTGATTGGCTAAAAGATTGGGCGTGTGCGCATAATAAGAATGAATTAGGAACACCTTTGCCTTGGGATAAATCTTGGGTTATAGAATCATTATCAGATTCTACTATATATATGGCATTTTATACAATTGCTCATTTAATAAAAAATATAGATCCAAATAAAATTGAGGATGATCTATTTGATTATATATTTCTGAATAAAGGAAATGAAGAAGAAATAGTAAGAAAATATGGAGATATTGTAAAAAAGATGAAAGAAGAATTTGAATATTGGTATCCAGTTGATTTAAGAAGTTCTGGAAAAGATTTAGTTCCAAATCATTTATCTTTCTTCATATTTCATCATGTTGCAATATTTGATAAAAAATATTGGCCAAGAGGAATTGCTATAAATGGATATGCTGTAGATGTATTAGGAAGAAAAATGTCTAAATCATTGGGAAATTATATATCATTAAGGGATGCTTTAAGAAAATATTCTGCAGATATATTAAGATTTATTATTGCAATGTCTGCAAATTCGTCTTATGATGATGCAAAGATAGATTTAAGTAAGTCAGAATTTGTAATGGGATATTTAATATCTTTCTATAATTATTCAATAGAAAATTATAATAAATATCAAAAATATGAAAAAAGTTATATTGATCTTTGGTTTGAAAATAAAATAAATAAATTAGCAAAAGAAATTGAAGATGAATATGAGAAATTAAACTATATGAATGTTATTAATAAGATATTTGAATTGGATAATTCTTTTGAATGGTATCTAAAGAGATCTTTAGGTAAGATAAATGGAAAAATTATAAATAAGTATATTGAATATAAAGCAATATTTTTATATCCAATAGTTCCACACATTATTTCTGAAATATTTGAAAAAATTGGTTTAGACCCCTTTAATATAAGATATCCTGAAAATTTAAGTTATACAGATGAATATGAAAAATATGAAAAATATATAAAATCTGTAAGGGAGGATTTAATAAAGTTAAGAATATTGATGAATAATAAAAAATATAATAAAGTAAAAATAATAATTGCAAGTAAAGAAAAATATAAATTATTTAATGAATTAAGAAATAATAAAAATAAGATTGATGAATTTTTAAATAATTATCAAAACTATAAAGATATAATATTATTTGTAAAGAGAAATATTTATATACTTGATGAATTTTTAGATAGAGAAAAAGAATATGAACTATTAAATTCTGCTCTAGATTTATTTAAATCTGAATTAAATGTTAAAGATATAATTATAGAATATGAAGAAGAATCGAAAGAATCTAAAAAGAATAGGGCAATGCCATATAAACCAGCTATTGTATTTTTTGAATAATAAAATTTATATTTTATGACTTATTAATTATATTATATGGTACTTGGTTTATTTAAGAGTAAGAAGAAAAAAGAAGAGGAGTTTTATGGGGATCTAGATAATTTAAAAAACCAGCTTGGAAGTGTAGGTGGTATGTCAACAGATTTGGGTAATTATAGTATGTCTGGAACTGGCCAAAATTTTTATGATTATAACATCAACCCGGGAAGTTTTGGTACATTGGGAAATCAAACTCAGCAATCAACATTTGGAATTCCTGGATTTGGTCAACAACAATTTGCAGGAATAGGCCAACAAACTCAGCAATCAACATTTGGATCTATTGGAGTTGGTACTCAACAAACACAGTCAGCTTTACAAGAAACTAAACCTTTATTAAAAGAGAAAGTTAAGGAAAAGGTTCATAAACGACATTTAAAAGAGGAGAGACCATTAGAAGTAAGAAAAGAATTATTAATAAAGATAGAAGATTATAAAAAAGTTAGAGAACTATTACAAAAATTAAAAGAAAAGATGTCTGAAGTAGAAAGAATAGTTAATGAATTAAAGGAAGATGAAAATAAGAGATTAGAAAGTATAAAGGGACTAAAAGAAAAATTAGAAGAATCAAAAAGTAATATAAACAGTGTGTTAGATATATTTAGATAGGGATGGAGAGCGCCGGTAGTCTAGTGGTAGGACGTAGGCCTGCCTAGCCTATGACCCGGGTTCGAATCCCGGCCGGCGCATAAAATGGTTCGCACAATGTCCACAGATAATTTATATGTTGAAATAAAATCTGAGGAAGATATATTAAAAATAATTAAGAGAGTAAAAAAAGATATATATTTACAACTATATGATGTATTGCATGATATAAAGTATCATGAGGTTAGAAGTCAGAGATTAGATAAATTATTGGAAAATGTAAAATATATAAAAGATATAATAGATGAACTATTAAATTCATTACCAGAAACAAAAGATATAGAAGAATTATATAAGGAAATTAGTTCTGAATATTTAAATAAAGTAGAAATTACAGAAAAAAGAAGAACAAGAAAGAAGCCAAAAGTTGAAGTGATAAAAGAAGAAAATAAGGAATATAGTAATCAAATTAAGAAAGAATTGGATGATATATCTGCAGAATTAGAAGAATTGAAGGAAGAATTGAAAAAATTAATTGAGTCTTAATATCTCTCCAGTTTTTTCATCATATTTATAAATAATTTTCCTTCCTTTTAATTTTAATTCTATCTTATCTTTATATATATCTATTTCATCAAAATCATCCAATATATATACGTTTTCATTTTTTTCTTCAATATCTTTTCTTATATTTTCAATTTCTTCATCATATCTTTGACTGAAATGCGTTAATAATAATATCTTACTATTACTTCTATTAAATATTTCTCTAGCTTCTAAAAAATCAATATGCATATTCTTTTTTGCTAAATCTGGTTGAAAAAAATATGTAGATTCGGATATTAATATTGTACTATTTTTTGCAAAATCGATCAATTTATCAAAAAATATTGTATCAGTAATATATGTAATTTTAATTCCTTTCTTTATATATCCAACATCTTTATAAGATATAATCTTACCATCTATTTCTATCTCTTTCCCCTCTTTTATTTTTTTAATCAATTCTTTATTTTTTATATTATATTTCTTTAGTAAATTTTTATCTAGTTTAATATAATCTTTTTCTATAATATAATATGAATAAGAAGTTATGGTATGTTTTGTCCTTATTCCATATATTTGGAAATCTTCTTCATCGACTATTAAACCATCTTTTGCTTCTATTGTATTTATGTCAAAGTTTATTGGAATCATAAAATCTTCAATTATTCTTTTTAAATTTTCTATATTTTCTTTTGGAATTATTATATTTAATTTTTTATTATAATTCATACTAGATAAACTTTGAAAAATACCTGGCAATCCTAGAACATGATCTCCATGCCAATGTGTAATTAATATATAATCTATATCTGTTGGTGAAATTTTCATTATTCTTAATTGTCTTTGTATATTTTCACCACAATCTAACAAAATTCCTTTCTTGTTGAATTTTATAAATATCCCTGGATGATTTCTACTTTTAGTAGGCATTGAAGATGATGTTCCTAATATTATTATTTTTTTCATCATTAAACTTTCCAATTCATCTTTGGAGCCCTTTCAAATATTCCATAATATATTATATCGTATATTATGATTATTTCATATAATGGTATATATAATATTGAAAATAATATAAATGAGAGAAAATTATATAATTTTTTTCTCTTTATTGAAATTAATAGATATATATAAGAAGAAGTTATTAATATGTATAATAAAGTTAGATATAGAATGTTAAATACTTTGAAGATAGATGAAGGATTTAATATTATTAGGTATATAAAACTAACATTATTAGATAGACTTTTATATATATCTATAGCAATTTGATATAAGAAAGAAGCTGGCAAGTAAATATATATATAAGTCCATATTAAGTATGGTAAATATAAAATTAGAAGTATCAATATAGAGGTTAACATGTTGTGAATAAAGAAATCTACCATATAATCTAGATGATTTAGTATTACTTCTATCAATCCAAAACTCCATCTTTTTCTCTGTTCAATCCATTGCCTTAAACCTTTTAATGGTTCAATTAATAATTTTACATTTGTTGACATATGATATTTATATCCTTTTTTTCCAGCTTTCATGGCAAAATCTACATCTTCTACGTATACTCTAGAATACCCTCTTACATCATTCCATATGATTTTTTTAGTTGCAAATCCGCTACCATTTAAGAATAAGGGTCTTTTTGTTTTATTCAATATAGGATCAATTATATCAAAATATGAGGAAAATTCTATGAACATAAGATATCCAAGCCAACCTTTTTTGATTATTTCTTTATAGAATTCTATTATATCATATTCTTTTAATTCATTAACAATATCATTTATATTGATATAATCGATAATAACATCTGCATCAAAGAAAAATAAAATCTCTCCAGAAGATATTTTTACTGCATCATTAGTTGCAGAAACTTTTCCCCTTCTATCTTTTGATATAACCAATGTTATATTTTTATATTTATTTTTTAATTCTATTAATTTATTTAAGAAATCATCTTCTGGAGAGTCTATTGATATTATTATTTCTTTTAAGTCATTTGGATAAGGATCTTCTAATATTTTCTGAATATTATATTCCAAATATTTACTTTTTTTATAAATAGGAAATATGATTGATATTTTAGGAAGATCCATAAAAATTATATTTAATATTAATATTATTAAAAATAGTGATGAAGGTCAGAGTTAGCTGATACATGATGAAATTCAGATACCTCTGACATTTTCTACTCTTTCTATTACTGTATATATAAAGAAGAAATATAATGAAACAATTACAAATACCGATATATCAATTAAAGAAGGTATGACAAAATCAATAATTTTTCTCAAGTTTTCAACTAAGAATATGGATACTGTGAATGTAGATAAAAATATTGATATATAATATTCTTTTGTTTTTGTTATATTTAATGAGAATACCTTTTCATAGTGAATATATAATACTCCCTGTGCAGCTATCAAAAATAATATTATTATATAGCTATTACCGTTTGTAGCTAAAGAAATAATTGTAGAAGTAAGTCCAATAAATATCATATTTCTTATAATTTCTAATTTTGTAAATCTATCAAATATTTTAACCTTTATTTTCTTTAACATTTCCTTTTCTTTAACATCTGCTGATCCCATATATAATGAATTAATTGTTTCAATTACTAAATTTAATAATAATAATTGTATAGCATGTAAAAATATTTGATCATATATAAGGAATCCAATTGAAATAAATAGAGATATTCCCATTATCATTGATAATGTTATTAAAATAAATACCTTTAGGTTGTATATAATTCTTTTTCCTTCTATAATTAATTTTGTTATTTTATCTATTCCTTTATCCATTAATATAACATTTGCAGAGTCTTTTGCTATATCGGTAGCATTATAAAATGAAACACCTACATTTGATATTTTTAGTGCTATAGCATCATTTGTACCATCTCCAACAAACAACACCCTATGACCTTTATCTTTTAGTGTTTTTACTATTCTATATTTATCTAAAGGATCGGCATTTACTACAACATGATATTCTTTTAATATCTTATATAAATAATCTTCATTCAATTTCTTTATTTCTT
>JAPWTW010000004.1 GCA_028275885.1 Candidatus Nanopusillus sp. | reverse complement strand
AATTATTTTATTATTATCCCCACCAATATTGTTTTGGGATGAATATTCATATTTAAACAATGTAAAGCGTGTATTATTAAATACACCATATTTTGAATATTATAGATTTCCATTATTGTGGTGGATGCTAATCCCAATTTCTTATATTACAAATTTCAATATATTTTTTATAAAATTATTTTTAATTTTTGTTTTTTCTTTATCTGTAGTAGTTTTATACAAAATATTAGAAGAATATGATAATGAATATATAAACTATATTTTGATTTTATTTTATTCATTGAATGGTTTATTTCTAATTTGGGCATCAAGGATTTATCCAGACATTTTAGCATCTTCTTTATTAGTATTTTCCATATATTTCTACATAAAATATTTTAAAGATAGTAAAGAAAAGAACTTAGTTTCATATTCATTATTTTCAGTTTTATCAACTCTTTCAAAATATGAATATGGTTTATGGTTAATTTCTTCAATAATTTTTTTGAAGAATAAGGATAAATTAAAGACAATATTATATTCTTTACTATTTTTAATTCCATACTTTTTATATAATTTAATATTATACAATAATCCAATATTTATATTTATTAAACAGACTGAAGTTGTTTATAAATATACATCTTATCAGTCCTTTTCATTATTTTTATCTAATTTGCTTATATTTTCCTCTGCATATTTATTTTCTTTATTACAAAATCCAAAGAAGATTGAAAACTATAATAAATCTATATATTTATATATAATATTATCAATAATATTTCTTGCATTTTTTGTTAAGTCAAAGGATCCAAGATATATTTTAATGATATTACCTCCATTTTTAATATTAACTAGAATATTTATTAATAAAATAAAGGGTTTACAATTTCCATATTTATTCCTATTTTCTATATTAAATATTGTATCAATGTATTACGGTATAATATTTCTAATAAATTATAATACAAATCTTGGAAACACATATTTAAATTATATATACAGAGCTTCAGATTATTTAAAACAATATAATCCAGAAGTGATATTAACAAATGATAATTGGCCAATGATTGCATATTATACAAATTCCCAAGTTTATATAATGTATAATGCCACATATTTAATTCCAAGAGTCTATCCACAATTTATTGTATATTCCCCAAATTGTGGAGTACCTTTCCCATTTAATCCGAATGATTATAATATATCATTAATATATTATTATATAGATCCAAATGGTTGTCAAATATATGTTTATAGAGTAAATGATTATTTTGTTAAATAACTTTTTAATTCATCTAAACTTGCAAATCCTCTAATTGTGTATGTTTCATTACGTTTATATATAATAATAAATGGCCATGTCGTAATATTATAATTTAAATTATAATAACTTATAAAATAATTTGGATAACTTGAATCAAATGAATATATATACAAACTATTTTTATTTTGTACATATAGATAAGTTAAAATATCCCCCTCCATAGCACATTTATTACCACAATATTGATTATTATAGAAATATAAAATCAATGTGAAATTTGTTACATTGCAATCTTCTATATATTTTTTAGTTAATAAATAATGCAAATATTGCATATTAAAATATTGGGATTTTAAATATTTTACTTCTCCTTCATTGTAGTATATATTTTCCTTTGATTCTAAATATGTTAATTCCTGTCCAACCTGGGCAATTCGCGATTTTAGATATTCTAAAAAAGATAAATAACTATCACTACATTCTAAACTTTGAGAATTTGCCAAATATTGAGCTGAAATTACCAAAGAATTTATTTCATTAATTTTTAATATACTCTGTTGGAATGAATATTGATATAATAAATAGCCTAAAATTATTCCTAAGAAGAAGGATAGTACGGATATTATTACCGATATTGTTATTATGTTCTTAGGCTTATCCATATTTTTTATTTAACAGTTTATTTATTAAACTATTATTCCATACAATCCCGCCCCATCTTAGATTTTTACCAAATAGTTTATAGTATATTGCTACAATTATAAAAATTGCATTAAAGTATATTGAAAAAAATAGATATATAATCGAATAATAAATTATTGATAACCAAGATTTTGATTTATCATATCTTCTATATATACTAATAAAAAGAAAGAAATCTACTAATAAAATAATTGAAAATATCATTAAAATTAATTGAGATGTGGATAATAATTGAAAGATATATGTATTAATATTAAAAGAAAAGGAATTTTTTATAAGATATGATATATCATAATTTATAGAAGATAAATATATTAGAAAGTTATATAACTGATATCCATATGTATATAATATTACTGAAAATGCTAATGGTATTAAAATATATAAAATTATATTAATGCCAAAAACAACTTCTCTCAAATATATATTTTCTATATCTCTATATTTCATATAATTATCAATAAATCCAAGCGCCCACCTTACCCTTTGCTTTAATAATGATTTAAAATTATCTGGAGGAACTGTTTTTATAATAACCTCAGGACAAAATTTTATTTTAAAATTATTTTTTTGAGCTCTTAATGCAATTTCCATATCTTCACTTATATTTTTTTCATCAAATAATCCAATTTTTTCAAATACAGATCTTTTAAATATAGAAAATGGGCCTGATGCTATAAATACAGAATTCATTGTATCGACAACAATACCAGAGAAATTATGTATAATATAATCAATATATTGATACTTTTCAATTAATTTTTTTGTATTAATTGTTTGAATTGCTGGAACAACAATATCTGCATTATAATAATACATATATTTTAACATTTTTATTAAAGAATCCTTTTCTGGAATAGAATCTGCATCTAATGTAACAATTATTTCTCCACTAGATCTCTTTATTCCATAATTTAATGCTGAAGATTTTCCACCATTTTCCTTTTTATATACCTTTACAAAACCATACTTTTCTTCATATTCTTTTGCTATTTCATATGTATTATCTTTTGATCCATCATCTACAACAATTATTTCCAATTTATCTTTTGGATATTCCAAATCTATTAATCTTTCCAATGTATTTTTTATATTTTTACCTTCGTTATATGCTGGTACAATTATTGATACTCTCGGATAATCTTTAATTTCATAATTAATTTCTTCTTTATCGTAGGATAACAAAAATAATAAAGTATATATTGACATTAACAGTTCTATAAATATTATTATTAATATTATATAGGAAATTATGGACATATTATAAAAAATATTCTAAAATATAATAAATATATTTATTTTATGGTATATGTAAAATGGATAGGACATGCATGTTTTTTAATTAGGAGTACATATGGAAATATATTAGTAGATCCATTTATTAAACAAAACCCAAAAGCAAAATATGATGAATCTGATTTAGAAGATATAGATATTATATTAGTGACACATGCTCATTTTGATCATTTAGGCGATACAATAGAATTAGCTGAAAATAAAGATGTAAAAGTAATTTCTGTCTTTGAAATAGCTAAATACTTAGAAAAATTTGGAATAAAAGCAATTGGACTAAATTTTGGTGGTAGAACAGTTCATAATAATATAGAAATATATTTATTCCCTGCAGTGCATACTTCAAGCATAATCGATGAGAAAGATAATATATTATGGTTAGGAAATCCTGGTAGCTTTGTAATAAAGGTTGATGATAGAATAATATATCATGCTGGTGATACTATGGTATTTGAAGATATGAAATTAATACCAAAAATTGTTGGGGATATTGATTTAGCTTTATTACCAATTGGAGGACATTATACAATGGATATTAATCAGGCTTTAATTGCAATTGAATATCTAAAGCCAAAAAATGTTATACCAATGCACTATAATACATTCTATGCTATTGAAACAGATCCAAAAATTTTAAAAGAAAAAGCCAAAAACACAAATGTAATAATATTAAATCCTGGAGAAGCAGTTGATATATAAGAAAATATTGAAAAATATTACTTCTTTAGCTCTTTATAAGCAAACCACCAATCTAACATTTCTATTTCTTTCTTCTTAGCTTTCTCTTCTATTTCTTTCATTTTTTCAATTGTACTTGCTGGTGGTATTATTACTTTATTTCCAATTAAACT
Organism: Candidatus Nanopusillus sp.; assembly: GCA_028275885.1. Classification (GTDB taxonomy): domain Archaea; phylum Nanobdellota; class Nanobdellia; order Nanobdellales; family Nanobdellaceae; genus Nanobdella. The sequence goes on along the minus strand of JAPWTW010000004.1, from coordinate 74,899 downwards.
AGATGATTTCCATTCTAATTTATCTACATACCAATTTGCTGGTAATGCAACTTTTTCTTTATCCGATACTTGTAATGCATATACCAATCTATATATTTCTGTAATATTCCTTCCAACTTCTTTTGGATAATATAATATTGCCCTTATAATTCCTTCTGGATCTACAACAAATACAGCCCTTACAGTATTTGTACCTCCATTTACTGGTAACATACCCAACATAGATGCTAATTTACCTAAATCATCTGCAATTATTGGGAATGGAATTTCTATTTTTGCCTTTTCTTTTATCCATTCAACCCACTTTATATGAGAATATACTTGATCTATAGATAATCCTATTAATTCTACTCCAATTTCTTTAAACTTTGGATACATTCTTGCAAATTCTACAAATTCTGTTGTACATACTGGTGTAAAATCTGCTGGATGGCTAAATAATATAAACCACTTTCCTTTATAGTAATCTGGCAATTTTATTTTTCCGTGTGTTGTATGTACTTCTACTTCTGGAAATCTACTACCTATTCTTGGAATTCCGTTATTTTTTTCTTCCTCCATAAAAAATATAGTTATATATTATTTTTATAAGGGTTAAAATTCGTATCTAGTTTATCGTGATTGATAATAATCTATTACAATTGTCGGCCATACAGATTTAATACCTTCAATACTTTGTAAATATTTTATATATTCATCGAGTTCTTCTGGTTTAGAATATAAAAAATCTATTAATACATCATGATCTCCCCCAGTTAAATATATATTATTTATATTTTTATTCTTAGATATTTTTTCTAATATATTAAATATCTTATCTTTATCTATGTTCAATCCTATAAATACTCTTTTATATCCTAATAAGTTATAATTTAATTCTACTGTGAATTTTTTTATTATACCAATTTCCATTATCTTTTTAATTCTTTTTCTAACAGAAGCTTCTGATATATTTAATAATCTTGCTATTTTTGTATTTGATATACGAGAATTATTTAATAATATCTTAATTATTTTATTGTCAATATCGTCTATGTACGATTTTCGTACCATTAATAACTAATTTAATATAATAATTATAAAGTTTTTTATTTATCATAATATATGGGCTCTATAGATTTTGAAGCTGAAAGTACGATTGGAAAAATAAAGTTAAGCAATATATTAAAGGAAAAAGATTTTGTAGTTTTATATTTTTATCCGAAAGCATTTACTAGCGGATGTACACAAGAATTAAAGAGGTTTGTAGAATTATATGAAGAATTTAAAAAATATAATACAGAAATAATTGGTGTAAGTAATGATAAATTGGATACACAGGAAAAATTTGCTGAAAAATATGGTGCAAAATTTCCTTTGATTGCTGATCCCGAATTAAAGATAATAAACCTATTTAATGCAAAAAGTAGTAGAGGAAAAGGAGCAAGTAGAATTACTTTTATAATAGATAAAAATTTAAAAATTGTTGAAACATTAAAATCATTAAAAAATGCTGAAGAACATGCTGATAGAGCTCTAGAAAAAATTAAAGAATTACACAACAGAGGCCTCTAAATTTAACTATCTACTTCTTTTCATTTTTGCTTTTATTTGAAGATTTTCTACCACAGGCCATATTTTAGTTATAAATTCTCGGATAATATAAATTTTTCTTACAATATTTGATGATGATAAAAATACTTGATTACGAACTATATTCCGGATATATAATGTTAGATGGAAAAATTGTTGCTTATTCCTTACATAATGATAAAGATATTCTAATAAAAAATTTAGTAAGAATTGCTAAATTTCATAATTTGAATGGAGATCTTATTTTTGATGAAAATATAGATAAATTTTTTCAAGAAAAGATAAATAAAGTATTAAATAATAAAGAAACACTTAAATTAGATTTAAGTAGATATAGATATAAAGATATATATGAAAAAATATTAGAAATACCTTTTGGAAAAACTATAACATATAAAGAATTATATAATAGTCTAAATAAAAAATATAATATGTTACAGATATTGAATGCTATAAAAAATAACCCATTTATTATTTTAATTCCATGTCATAGGATTGTTAAAGAAGATAATATTTCTGGTTATACACCTTTAGGGATTGAATTTAAAAGAAAATTGCTGGAATATGAAAATAATTTGTTGATTAATAAGTAATTTTCAAAAAATTATACTTTCAATGCCTCAAATCTTTTTTCCACCACTGGCCAATCTATATTATCAAAGAATATATCTACATATCCTTTTCTATTACTTCCATAATCTATATAATATGCATGTTCAAATACGTCTAATGCTAATATTAATTTTGAGTTTTGTACCACATACGTATTCTGTTCATCAGATATACTAATTACCAATCTATTTAAATCATCAGACCATAATAACCAGGCCCACCCTCTTGCACCCATTGCAGTTGCTTTCATTTCTTTAACAAATTTTTCAAATGATCCAAAATCTTTATCTATTTGAGATCCCAATGATGATCCTGGTTTTCCACCTTCTCCACCCAAGTGGCTAAAATATATTTCATGATTAATCATTCCTCCAAATGCTCTAGTCCATTCAACTTTTAATTCTCTTATCGATGAATATGTAGGATTTGCTGCATTATAATCTTCATCTGTTAAATTATTCAGCTTTTGTGTTATTTCATTAAATTTTTTTACATATCCTTCATATATCTTCAAATGTTCTTCCACTGTTTTTGCCGAAATACCTTTCATTTTAAACAATTGTGGTCTCTCTTTCTTAAAATCTACCGGTTTTCTTTCTAAATTTTCCATTATAATATATTATAACAATGTTTTATAAAAATTAATAAGACCTAAAAAATATATTTCTATAGGCCTCTAAGTTCCCTAATTGCTAACCTTATATCATCTTCGTGTACAGTTTTCCTTCCTGCGTGTTTTGCTAATTCTACTGCTCTAGCAGATATTGCCTCTGCTACTTGCAATACTGCTTCTACCATTGCTAATTTTGCATCCTGTCCTACCCTTGATGCACCGGCCTTTCTTAATATTCTATATAGTGGTGCCACTGGAATTGGTGTTGTTCTCTTTGCCATAATAATATTATTGACTAACTAATATAAAAATCTTTTGTTTTAACATTTGTTTAAGTCAATTTAACATGACCATAATATATTATCCCCTAAATATTAATCCATCATGTCATAAACTCTATCATAAATATAAAAAGTTTTTTCAAATTGAGTTACTATTCCATTAGATTGTTCTACTAATATTGGATACTCATGAATATTTCCATTCTTTTTTAGATATTCTATAAATAATTTTAAGTTTATTTTGTTATTATAATCCTTATATAACCATCTATATGAAAAAGGAAGTGTTTTATATTTATTATATATTTCTTGAAAGAATTTCTTAATATTTGGATCTCTAATTGGTTTAGTAGAAATTATTGAATATATTCCTGATGGTTTGTCCTCTTTTACAAGTCCAACACCATTTGTAGCAAAAGGTTCAATCGCATATATCCCTTCAGATAATTTTATTTTTGACTTATTATCATAATTTGGTATTGTAATTCCAGAATGTAAAACATATTGTTCTATTTTATGACCAGATAAATTATATATCGGACTATAATTATATGATCTGATAGTATTTTCTATTACTCTTCCAATTTCAGATATTTCAATATCTTTTCTTATTATTTTCTTAACATTTTCTAATGCTTTTCTAGGAGCTTCAATAAGATCTTTATACTTATTATCATTTATTTCTACAGTAAATGCTGTATCTATACAATATCCATTAACATGTACACCAAAATCAACCTTTACAACATCTCCATCTTTTAATATTGTATTATCATTTATTGTTGGTGTATAATGTGCTGCTATATTATTTATAGATATATTAACTGGAAATGCAGGAAATCCTCCCAGATCTATTATTTTTTGTTCAATAGTTTCTACAATATTATACATACTTTCTCCAGGTTTTAATAATTTCTCAGCTTCTCTTTTTACTTTTTTTGTAATTTCAGCAGCTTTTTTTAAATCTTCAAGCATTTTTTATTTTCTTTATAGATGTTTCCTTTTCCAATAAATCTAAAAAATCTTTATTTGCATCTTCAACATTTATTGAATATATCTCAATTATATTATTTTTATATATTTCTTTTATTAATTCTTCTATTTTATCAAATAATTCTTCTCTTGTCTTTATTATTAATAATTCTCTATCTTCTTGTTTAATATTATCTTTTTCTAAATATAATGTTTCAACTCTTTTTATATCTATTGATATTGCATATTTTCTTTCCAATATTCTTCTAGAAATATTTATTCCATCTCCATATTTTATGGATAGAAATATTACAATCATAACAATATTATTATAGAAATGTTAAAAATATTATATTTCAATAACATCTTCAATATATTTATATAGTTCTTTCCAATCTAAGTAAACCTTTTTTAATGTTAAATATTTTGGATCTGAAGGAAAGGGTTTTGGTTCTAGATTATATATAAAAACTTTTTCAATCAAATCCAAAGGAAACAAATTATAACCTACAGAAATTAAAAATGTAACAATTCTTCTTATCATTTCATATAGAAATTTATTTCCTTCAATATAATTTATATAAAAGTCATTATCTTCAATTACTTCAAATTTTGTTATATTACATATAGGATCTCTTACTTTACCTTTTGCAAAATTATGAAAACTTTTTATACCTATAAAATGCTTTGATGCTTCTATATATTTATTTATATCAAATTCTTTTTCTTCAGATTTTATTAATATTTTTTCATTATTTATTAAATATTTTGGCATATATTTTTTCTCAAATAATTTTTTTGGTAATTTATACTCATATAATTTACCTCTAGAAAATTTCCTAATATTAATAAATTCTTTTAATTTATATACATTCAATATTTTTATATCATTATTTCGAAAATTTGAAAAATCAATATTTCTATCTGAAGATATAACAATATAATTCTCTTCCGCACTTACTCCCTTATCAGTTCTTGAAACAATTGATAATTTAAATTCTTTTATATTAAAATAATTTAAAATCTCCCCTGAAATTGTTTTTACATTTTTTTGATATGCAATTCCATGATAACTCTCTCCATTATATTTTATTCTTAATAAATAATTATACATTTTTTATTAATTCCATAAATTCCTTTGCATTTTCATACATCATTGAATTATTAAACATTACATAACTATCTTTTTTATTATATTTTAATACTTTTTCCTTTATTTTATTCAATTCTTCTTTTGAATAATCATAACTATATATTAACCTATTTCCTTCATGTAATCCATGTAATCTATAATATTTTATATCAGAATCATATACTGGATCTTCAACATTTATATCTACAATATCTATTAAATCAAATTCTTTACATATCTTTTCCCTATTTTCTTTACTCCACCCCCTTAGTTCTATTGCTATTTTATATTTTTTACCAATTGAATTAAAGAAATTATATGCATTTTCAATATTTTCTTTTTTATCTTTAAATGAATTTGGTAATTGAATAACAATTATATTTGCCCTTAATATATTTGCAATTTCTTCTTGTTTTTCCCAAAATTCAAATACTTCTTTTGTATTTCTTAAATATCCAACTTTTCCCTTTAATTCTTTATAATTTTTTATTTTTGATCTTTTCCATGTAAAAGAATTTACATCATGTGTAATACCTTGAAATGCTTTAAATGTAAATTCAAAATTTTTAGGTGCTTCATCTCTTATTTTTTTCACCCATTCAATATCAGGTATTGAATAAAATGTACTATTTATTTCTATTACATTAAATTCTTCATAATATTTTTTTCTTGATATAGGAAATCCGCAGGTTCCTACTTTTATCATAAAATATTATTTTATGATTATGTATAAAAAGAACCCGGGCCCGGGGGGATTCGAACCCCCGATCTTCGGGTTAAGAGCCCGACGCTTTACCAACTAAGCTACGGGCCCAATATAATTTTTATGATAAAAATAAATTATAAATTATTCTATATTGTAATCTTTTACTTCTGGTATAAAATTTTTTATGATTTCTTTCTGTTCTTTAGTCAAATCTGAATCCTTAACATTTATTGATATTTTCTTATTATTTTCATCAATATTTACATCAATATTCATTTTAGAAATATTATATGTTATACTTAAAATCCCCATAATTTTTTCTTTTAAATCTGTAACTTCTCTATTTAGCTTTATTACATATAATAGATCTTTACCTGCATATGGATGATTAAAATCTATAACAACCCTTCCACTATTTACAGATCTTATAATGCCAATCATATTATCTACATTTACAACCAAATTTGGTATTGGATTTATATTTCTTTTATAAAATTCACTTGTAGGTATTATTTTAATTAAACTTGGATCTCTTTCTCCAAAGGGTCTTTTTAATAAAAAGTTATATTCTTTCCCATATTCTGCATTAACTAATTTCTCTTCAATTTCTTTATTCAATATATTATATCCTAAAGGTATTATTACTGGCTCATTTGTTTTTTCCAATAATCTATTATCTTGATCATATATTGAATATTCAATCTCAACCCACTTTATCATTGATGAAAAATCTAAATAAAGTTTATATAAATTATTTAAAGTTTTTGATTATCTAAAAAAGATAGTTTTATTAATTTTATTTTCAAAAAAATTTAATGGATAATAATGCGGAAATTTTTGATAAAGAGTTAGAAGAATATCTAGCACAGGCAACAAAGAGGATAAAAGTTATTGGATGTGGTGGTGGTGGAAGTAATACAATTTCTACATTATATAGTATGGGAATTGAAGGTCCAGAATTAATAGCAGTAAATACTGATGTTAGACATTTGTTAATAACAAAGGCGCATAAAAAAATATTGGTAGGAAAACAGTTAACAAGAGGTTTGGGTGCAGGAAAAGATCCTAAAGTTGGAGAAGAAGCTGCAAAGGAATCTGAACAAGAATTAAAAAAAGCAATAGAAGGTGCTGATATTATATTCATAACTTGTGGTCTTGGTGGTGGAACTGGTGGTGGTGTAGCTCCAATTATTGCTGAAATTGCAAAAAAGATGGGAATATTAGTAATTGCTATATGTACATGGCCCTTCTCTGTAGAGGGTGCAAATATATGGGATAATGCTTTATATTCTTTAGAAAAGTTAGAAAATAATGTTGATCTATTAGTTATTATTCCAAATGATAAATTACAAAGTTTATATCCAAATATTCCATTAATTCAAGCATTTAAAGTTGCAGATTCATTATTAGCAAATGCATTAAAGGATCTAACAGAACTATTAACAAAACCAGGATATATAAATGTAGATTTTGCAGACTTTAGATCAATTGTAGTTGGCTCTGGATATGGTGTATTTGGAACTGGAGAATCAAATTCAGAAAATAAAGCTGCAGAAGCTGTTCAAAGAGCATTAAATAATCCATTAGTTGATGTTGATGCTACAGGAGCTAAGGCTGCATTAGTAAGAATTGTTGCATCACCAGATGTAACACCTACAGATATAAATAAAATATTAGATACAATAAAATCTGTATTAGATCCAAAAGCAAAAATAATACAAGGTATTACATTTGAAGAAGACAAAAAGAACTATATAAGGGTATCATTAACAATTACAAAATTAAAAGCTCCTCCATCATTCATATTAGGAATAAAATCTGGAGAAAAAGAATTAAGACCTGAGGAACAGAAAAAGCTAGAAAGCGATCTTGGAATTGAAGTTATTTAGATTTTTCTATTAATTTTAAACTATTTATAGGTACATTTAATTGCAAAGGAACTGGAACATCAATTAATTCTATTGTTACTTCCTTTTTCTTTTCATCTATGTTTATTATTTTCCCTCTAGTTCCTTTAAATGCTCCAGATAATACTTCTACTATATCGTTTATATCATATTTAACTTTTTCTTCTTCAAAGTATTTCAATAAATCTTCTATTGGAATTTCCTGAGGTATAACTCTTCTAACATGCCTTATTCCTAAAACAGCCCTTTGTAATTCTAAAGAATTTGTTGTTTCAACAAATAAATATCCTTTTACACCAGGTATTTGCATTACAGAATATATAGCATACTTTCCATTTTTTCCCTCATTTGCTAAAATATCTGCTACAAGTTCTTCTCTTCCAGATGTTACAACTACGGCATATATTGGCATATCATTATACTATACTGTAAACTTATAAATATAGGCAATACAATAGCTGCAACTAATGCAAAGAATAATAATGTAACATAAACTAATTTCTTTACTTCATCCCAGGTAGGTTTATTAGCTGTTTCATATATCTCCTTCATTTCTTTTATACTATCAATTATTCCCATCTATATAATCTTTAAAATATATTTTAAAAAACAAATCTATATGGGCAAGGAAGTTATAGAATTATTAGTAGAAGGTGGAAATGCTAAACCAGGACCAAATGTAGGACCAAAATTAAGTCAACTAAAATTGAACGTTGGAGAAGTAATAAATAAAATAAATGAAGCTACAAAAGAATTCAAAGGTTTGCAAGTACCCGTAAAAATAATAGTAGATACAGAAACAAGAAAATATGAAATAGAAGTAGGATTACCACCAACATCATCATTATTAAAAAAAGAAGCAAATATAGAAATTGCAAAAAGGACAAAACCAGACGAAATAGTTGGAAACATTACAATGGAACAAATAATAAAAATTGCAAAAATGAAGATTAAAGATTTAAATACTAATAATTTAAAATCTGCAGTAAAAATGATTTTAGGAACAGCATTATCTCTAGGATTAACAGTAAATAATAGAAATCCAAAAGAGTTAATAAAGGAAGTAGATCAAGGATTATATGATGAGTTATTAAAATAATATGTTTGATATTTTAAGTTTTTTAATTGGTTTAATATCTGGAATAATTATATCAATTATTGTAATTTTTATAATTATAAGACATTATATAAGAAAATATTTCTTATCTAAAAAATCAATAAAGGATATAATAGAGCTATTTGTTAAAAGATAATTTTTAAATATATTCCATATTTCTTTTTTCTATGGATGTTCAAACTATACAATCATTAATAGAAAAATCAAAAAGGAGAAGATTTAAACAGACAGTAGAGCTAATAATTAATTTAAAGAAAGAATATGATTTAAATAAAAGTGAAAATAGATTTACAGAATATGTTGAGTTGCCTAAAGGTAGAGGAAAGAAAATAAAAATTGCTGCAATTGTTGGACCTGAATTAGAAAAACCAGCAAAAGAAATATTTGATTTTGTATTAGTTAAAGATAAGATAAAAGAAATAGCTGAAAATAAGAGGGAAGCAAAAAAATTAGTTAGAAAATATTATATTTTTGTAGCACAAGCTTCAACTATGTCAGATGTAGGAAGATATTTGGGTAAATATTTATCCACAAAAAATAAAATGCCAAATCCAAAATATGGGATGATATTTCCAGATAATGCAAATCAGGATTTCTTAAGATCAATTTATAATAAATTACAAAATATGGTTAGAATTGTTGTAAAAAATCATAAAACAATTGGTATTCCAATTGGAACTGAAGATATGAAATATGAAGATATATTAGAAAATGCAAATCATGTATTAGAATATTTTATTAATAGGATTCCTGGAAATAAAAATAGCATAAAGAGTGTTTATATAAAGCTAACAATGAGTGATTCTATAAGAATAATGTAAAATGGTATCCCAACAAAAAATATTATATGTAAATGATCTATATTCTAAATTATCTAATTCTAAGATAATTGGAATAGCAAATGTAATGGATATTCCATCAAATTCTTTACAAGTAATTAGAAAAAAGTTAAAGGAAATGAATATTAATGTAAAAGTTGTTAAAAAGAATCTTTTTATTAAAGCTTTAGAAAAATTTAATGATCCAAATATTAAAAAGATGATAGATATAATTGAAGAAAATAAAAGAATTACAGTTTTATTAATATTACCAAAAGATGATATAAATCCGTTTTTATTAAACAAGATATTAGAAGAAAATAAAAGTTATAGATCTGCCAAGGAAGGAGATATATTAGAGGAAGATATAATAATAAGAGCTGGGCCTACAAATTTAACACCAGGTCCTGTATTAACTGAATTAAAGAAATATAATATAAAAACAAAGGTTGAAAATGGAAAAATTGTTATAATTGAAGATTCATTAGTAGCAAAGAAAGGCCAAAAGGTTGATAATGAATTAGTATCATTATTACAGAAATTTAATATAGCTCCAATACCTGTAAAAATAAAATTATTAGTAGTATATGATAGGAAAACATTATATACATATGATATATTATCAACGCCTTTAGAAGAATACATAAATCAATTAAGATCTGGATTTAGAAAAGCCATATCATTAACATTAGAGATTGCATTCCCAACAAAAGAAAATATAAAAATATTATTAGCAAAAGCATACCAAAACTTAGTAAAATTATCACTAAATATTGGAATACCAACAAAAGATACAATAAAAGATTTATTAAGAATTACAAACAGAAGATCCATAACATTAAAAGAAAAACTAAATATTAAAGATTAGAAAATTCACTTTTTTGAATTTAATGCCTAGTAGTTATTTTTTAGTAGATATTTTAATAGTAATATTTATAAATATTTCTATACTTATCTTTATATATGCCACGTGTAATATCAAACAATATATCACAGGAAGGTTATAAATTAACTGATAAGCCTACAATAAAAAATCTTGAAAGTATATTAAAAATATTTAGTGATAATGATAAAGTAAAACCAGTATTAATAGGTGGAATGGCTGTAGCTGCATATATATATTATTATACTCATGAGAAATATAGAAGTACAAATGATATAGATTTTATAATAAATAAAAATAAAAAAGTAAATGCAAAAGAAATAATATATAGAAAATTATCAAATTTATCAATTAAGGAAAGAATAATATTTGGATATGATGGAATTAAAATTGAATATAAATATGGCCCTAGCATAAGTATATTATTTAAAGATAAAGAAGTACCATATAATGAAATAGAATTAAATTTGAACAAAAAGAAAATAAAATTATATGTTGCTAAAATGGAATATCTATTAGTAGATAAAATATTTACCTATTTAAATAGAAAGGAAGAAAAGGACTGGAATGATATAAAAATATTAGCTTATTTGATGAAAAAATATAGCTATGATGAAGACTTATTTTACAATATATTTGATGAATATTCGAAAAAATATAAAAAATATGCTTCTAAAGCCAAAGATATTATAAAAAATATATTATAAATATTTTTATCAGCGTAGCCGTATTCATCATTTTTCAGTTTCAAGCCAACTACATCATTATTCTTCCCTACCTGGAGGAACTGGTTCATATATCCCCAGTGCATGGCAGGTAGGGATAAAATTATAATATTTTTATTATTTAAAATTTTTATATCACAAAGTTTCTGGAATATAAATGAATGAAATTATTGAAGAATATAAAGTATGGTTAGAGATACAGGGAAAATCTAAAAATACAATAAAAACATATTCTGGTATAATAAAGAAATTTTTAGAATTTCTAATAAATAATGGAATAATTATTAAAGATATAAAATCTATTAATAATTCATTAGACAAAAATTTAATCCTAAAATTTTTATCTAAATTAAAGGTTGAGAAAAAATTGGATTCAAATTCATTAAGATTATATATTAGAGCTCTATCTTCATTTCTAAAATTTTTAGATAATGAAAATTTAGCAAAGCAAATAAAAGCTCCAAAGGTAGATAAAAGATTACCAAAATTTATTACATATGATGAATTAAATAAATTATTAGAAAATGCTGAAAATTATAGAGATAAATTAATTATTAAATTCTTATTTTATACTGGGGTAAGAGTTTCCGAATTAATAAAAATAAAAAAGAATGATATAATTTTTGAAGAAGGTTTTGTAAAAGTATATGGAAAGGGTGGGAAAGAAAGAATAGTACCAATACCAAAAGAATTGTTAAATGAGTTAAAAGATTATATAAATAAAATAAATACTGAAAATATTTTTCCATTATCACCAAGGCAAGTAGAAAGAATTATAAAGAATATTGCAAAAAAAGCTGGAATAAGTAAAAAAGTGACCCCTCATGTATTGAGACATTCTCTTGCAACAACATTATTATCAAAAGGTGTTGATATAAGATATATACAAGAAATACTAGGACATAGTTCATTAAATATTACACAAATATATACACATGTTGTTCCAAGTCAACTAAAAGAAATATATAAAAAAATATTTGAATAATAAAAGATTATAAAATAAAAACTGCAGCAGATACAACTGTTGTGTAATCTCTCACAATTGCCTTTTTAAATATCTCAAATTCCCTACTTATTTCTATATTATACATAGACCTTAACATATTTTTTGCCATATTTTTTGCATACCCTTCTTCTTTTCCAGTATAATATCCATGATATTCTGTAAAATATCCATTATATTTTTTATCCTTAGGTAATGCTACTCCAATTGATGAAAATATTTCTTTATCCTTTTCATTTGATGTAAATCTTGCTAGAACACAAAATACAATCTGACCTGCTTTTAGATACTTTAATCCCTCATCTATATCTATAATTTTTATATTTGGTGGTGCTATACTAGATACCGGAACTAGATTAAATTTCTCTATTTTTGCATCTCTCAATGCATATTCAAAACTTAATAATGGATCATCTGCTACACCCACACCAGAGGTAAAGAAAACTTTTTTCGGTACGAGACTCCGCGGTTTCATAAAATAAAAATTACTTTTATAATTTTATAAATAAATCACCTAGAAGATGAAGCCAATCTTTCTAATTCTAATTTCTTTTGTATTGCAAATGATTCTACTGAATTTTTATATGCATTTATTATTTCTTTTGCCAATGCACTTGCCATATCTTTTTTATTTCTAGAACTATGATATGCCCCCCATACAATATGTCTTATAGCTAGATCAATTCTTCTTAAAGGTGAAATATCTATTGCCTTTGGATATCTTGCACCACCCATTTCTATATTTGTTATTTCTTCTCTTGGAGCAGCATTTTCTATTGCCTTTGTCAATACTTTTATTGGATTTTGTTTTGTTTCTTTTTCAATTATTTCAAATGTTTTTATTAATATTTTTAATACTTTGTAATATTCTCCAGAAGCATAATATGATGTAAACTTATGTTTTTTACCATAATGACCTGGTGTCATTAATCTGCCAATCAATCTTTCTATAATTGGTATATTTTTTCTTCCAAATTTTCTATTTTGATATCTACCATTTGTCTTAGGAACAATATACGGCTTTAGATTCATAAATGTTTTCAAGGTTTCATCTTCTACATCTATTTCATATTTCCATCTTCCAAGAAATTTTAAATCATCAATATTATTTACCATTAAAAATAATATTAAAGATAAATTAAAAAAATTATTCTGATTCTTTTATTGCCTTAACTAAAATTGGTATTAGTGTTAGTACAAATAATATTACAAAGCCCCATGCAAATATTTTCTCTATACTTGGTGAAATGTTTGAATATCCAACAGTTAATACTGATAATGATGATATAACGAATATTGAATATATAAATACTTGGATAAATGGTTTTACATTTTTATAATATGCATTTTCGCTTATATTTTCTGTTATATATTTCATTACAATTAATCCAATTGATAATACAACAAATACACTTATTATATTATCAAATAATGTATATTGGAATCCTAATAATTTTAAGGAATAATATATTATTATCCATACAAATCCTACAAATAGTAATAGTTTCAATAATTCTGCTACATATTCATTATATCCTTCAATTAATATATATAGATATGATGTAAAGAATATAGAAAAAATTACACCAGCTGCTATTATTAATACAACTATTGATATTAATAATAATGCTGAAGAAATCATCATTGTCCATTGGAATATATCAGATACATAATAATACAGTGCTGATGTTAATAAGTATGGCATCAATGATAATACATTATTAAATACTAATATTCCTAATATTATTCCAACTAAATATGATAATAAGCTTGCTACATTTATCTCTGGCAATTTGCTAAATGTTGATTTTAATTTTTCATATACATTTGCTATTTTTACATATTTTGTAAATAGCCAGTTCAATACTTTATATACTATCCATCCAATAAAATAACCTACTATGCCACCCAATATTAGAAAACCAATAAAATAACCTATAGATATCAATAAGTTATATACCATTTATTTTTTATGTAATAAAATTATATAAATATTTCTGTTATCAAAAAATAGTAACTATTTTCTTATCCTTTCTATATGGAAAATTATTCAGTAAAAACTATCTTCTAGCTTTTTCTATCTTACCTTTTCTTAATAATTCTAAAGGTTGTCTATTTACTAGTACTACCTTATATCTTACTCCGGGTATTGAACCTATAGTTCTTCCCTTAGGTCCACCTATTCCAACTATTAATACTTCATCATGTTCATCAATATATTTTATTGCTTTATCACCTGGGGCAAAGGCTGTAACAATTTTCCCATTTTTCTTTAATTGTACTTTTACACATTTTATCATACCAGAATATGGTTGTCTTTTTTCAATCTGTACTTTTTCCAATACAATTCCCGATGCCATTGGACTTCCTTCCAAGGGATCGTATTTCTCTTTTAATTTTAATATTCTTCTTTTCCATTCTTTCTTACTCCATCTAAATTTTTTTCTATTTTCAATTAATTTTTTAGCAGCAAATAATCCATTAGCCATTCTTTAATATAGATATAACGGAAATTTTAAATGGCTTTTTCAATAACAAACCTACTTCTTCATTTGAATAATTCAGTACTTCTACTTCAAAATTTCCTAACTTCTGATAATATTCTATATCTTTTTTTATATTTTCAGGAACATTTTTTGCTAAAAATACTTTTTCAACTTTTCCTCTTTTAATCATTTTTAAAGTTCTATTATACCCAATAATTATGCTTTTTTCATCAACTATTTTCTTTCTTAAATCATCAAATGTTACCATAAAATTTATCTATATAAAAAATATTTTTATTTCTTATCTTCCTTTTTATTTCCTACAAAATATATATCATATAAACCAGTACCTAAATATATTGGTTGATTCATTATAGAATTATCTATTCCACTTAATACTTTATCAGATTGCCCTATTATTGCAGATCTAACAAATATAGAAACTGGAGTTTCAAATGCTGCTTTTGATAATGTAGATTCTTTTTCTGCATGCAATCCATATCTATTTATACCTAAATATATACCATACCATGTCAACATATCTGCTACCAACATAAAATGTCTTACATTTACATTAAGACCTTGTTGTTCATATAATTTAACTAATTCTTGTAATATTGCAGCCCTAGTAGCTTCTATTCCAAGTACTTTTTCTATTTCTCTTAAATCATTTGTATATACTTTTGTATAATCTACTTCTGGTATTTTCATAACTTCTAATAAGTTAGATCCAACGGTATATATTACATATTCATTACCTTCTTTCTGTATAGTTATATCTTTAATTCCTTTTATCCCTTTTATTAATATTTTCTTTATCATTTCTTTAAGCAAATATAACTCCCTTGCAGATAATTTAGGAGCAATTATATATATTTTTTGTTTATCATTCTCAACCTTATATTTCTTTATTTTCTTTTTTAATATTCTAAATACTTCATCAAATGTTAATTCTTCCTTTTTCAATTTTTCTTTATCTAAACTAATTATTATCTTATTTTCAAATACATCCAATGTTATTGATGATAATAAATCCTCCAATAATAATTCCTTTATCCTTTTTGCAACATCTTGAGCTACATTTAGATCATTTTTATACTCATCCAATAACCTTATTATCATATATTTCCTTTTCATTTTCTTTTTTGCATCAGTTATTTCAGTAATTCTAGGTAAACCTAAAGAAACCTGCTGAGCAGATATACCTACAAAGTGGAAAGATTTCAATATCATTTGTGTAGTTGGTTCTGCAATTGATTGAGCAGTAACTATACCAACAGGTTCACCAGGATCTACTATGAATTTATATGAAAAATCTTCTACAACTTTTCTTAATTTTTCATCTTCTATTTTTTCTAGTTCCTTTTTTATTTTTTCTGGTAGTTCCATCTTTATTATTTTCTACATAAGGTTTTAAAATTTGGGCCAGTAAATTTACATCTAATTTTCCATTTATTGATTTATGTACTGCAACACCATCTCCTCCATAAACAAATTGTATAATTTTATTATAAGCATCTCTAACAGTTAAATCATCATTTACATGAAGATCATATAAACTTAATACTAATCTTCTATAGAAATATCCAGATTGAGCGGTTCTTATTGCAGTATCCATTAAAGAGTCTCTACCAGGTAATGCATGGAAGAACATTTCCCATGGTTTTAATCCATCTCTAAAAGAACTTATTACCCAACCATGATATTTTGGATGATATATATTTTTCTCAAATATTGATAAATTCCTTCCTCTATAACCAAAATCTATGAATCTTCCTCTAAATGCTTGAAATCCTAAAGACCCAGCCATCTTGACAGCATCCTGCCAATCTCCTCTTGCACCAGTTACAGACATAATATATGTACCAGTATCCTTTTTCATATATTTTCTAAGAACATCCTGTATTTTTGTAACACTTTCAGATATTACTTGTATAGATTTTAATTCATATGTTTCCTGCAAAGTTCTACCAGCAATTCTTTCAAGAGTTCCTTCAGTATATTGCCTATATAAATTATCTACTGTCTTTTGAGTATCATCTATTATCTTTTTTATTTCTTCTTTTGCCCCCTCTGGTAAATCAAAATCTGAAATAGACATTGTAATTCCCAAATTATATTGATAATATATTCCTAGTAAGCTATACTTTTGTAATAGATCCGTTACATATTCTTTTCCATATAATTTATATAATATAACAAATAATCTACCTTTTTCTGCTTTTATTAAACTTGAATCTAAATATCCTCTAACTATCATTCCATTCTCTATCTTTATTTTATCATTTTCAAAGTTGAAGTCATCTGGTAAAAATACTGAAGCTACTTCCTTTCCAGTTAAATAATTCCTTCCTTCATCTTTTGCTTTTTTAATAATATTAGACAATTTATCTAAATCTTTATCATTAGCATTTGACATATATACTAACTGTGCTGCTTGATTAATTGGTATCTTTACATCATCTTGTGTTATTAAATATAATCCTGTTATCATTTCTTGAATCATACCAACAATAAAGTCTCCATATCTTGGAGTAATATAATTATTTGATATTTCTGCTAAAAATTCTGTCTCTGCCCTTGCCTCTTCACTTCTTGGTAAGAATATATTCATTTCATCTCCATCAAAATCTGCATTATAAGGTTTACATATTATTGGATTTATCCTAAAAGTATTTCCTGGAAGCACTTTAACATAATGTCCCATCATTGATAATCTATGTAAAGAAGGATATCTTAATAATAATACAATATCCCCATCCATTAAATGTCTTTCAACAATCCATCCTGGTGCAATCATTGAAGCAAGTGTTTCTTTATTTTCTTCAGTAATTACCCTTTTTCTTCCATCTGGTGATATTACATAATTTGCGCCTGGATATTTTTCAGGTCCATTCAATACATATTCCTTCATTTTTTCAATATTCCATTCAGTAACTCTTTCAGGAACTGTTAATGTTTTTGCAACATATAATGGTATTCCAACCTCATTTGGTTTTATCTTTGTATCTGGAGTAATAACTGCTCTTGAACTATAATTTATCCTTTTTCCAAGCAGATATCTCCTAATTATTCCTTCTTTTCCAGATATTCTTTCAACTAACGATTTTAAAGGTTTTCCCCATTTATGTTGGGCTTTCGGAACATATGGTAAGGTATTATTAAAATATGTAAATATATGGTATTGTAATAAATTATATATATCATCTACAATAACTTGTGGAGCTCCCGTAGTTATATCTTCTTTTAATCTTTGATTTGTTCTTACAATATCAACTAATTTATGAGTTAAATCATCTTCTGCTCTTTCACCAGTTTCTAAAACTATTGAAGGTCTCATTGTTACTGGAGGTACAGGTAAAACTGTTAATATCATCCACTCTGGTCTAGAAAGTGATGGTTCAAATCCAATTAATGGTAAATCTTCATTTGGTATTTTCTCAAATATTGCTCTAATTTCAACAGGATACATCCTTCTTTCATTTTCTTTATTCTTAATATAAAAGTAAAATGGCTTCTTAAATTCAACTTTTGGATTTTCATATCCACATATAGGACATTTTGACCTTTTTTTAGCTTTTGAATATACAAACTTAACTATAAATTTATATAATCTATTCCATCTTCTTGCATTCCTATACTTTTCTATTCTATTTAATGCAAATTCTCTTTCTTCTTTTGTTAATTTTACATGACCACAATTATGACAAACTGCATTTACTAATTCTTTAACAATTGGTAAAAATTCTGGATGCAATACTGGTCTTGCCAATTCAATATGACCAAAATGACCTAGACATTTTCCTGCAGTTTTTCCACATGTTTCACATACATAGCTTGGATCTACTACTCCCAATCTTAAATCCATCAATCCACCCCTTATTGGGGTTCCATCTTCATCATATAATTCTGATACAATTATTTTTGCTGCAGACATTTTCCTTATTGCATCTGGACTTAATAGAGAATATTGAATTTCAGAAATTCTCTTAAAAAATATGTCATTCATCATTAAAACTTATAATTCAACTTAAGTCTAGGCCAAATTCCAAGAGAAATTAATTCATTTAATAATAAGTAGAATGCATAAGAAATTTTAACTTTTGATATTTTTTCAGTTTCACCACAAATAGGACAATAAACCCTATTTCTTATATTATCTTCAACAGCGAGAGAACCACATTTTTCACAAACATAAATAGTTGTATCATCAGAAGAAAATAATTCTCTTAATAATATAGAAGCACCATGAGCAGCAAGAACTTCATGTTCCATTTCACTAAATCTCAAACCACCTTTCTTTGATTTACCTTCTGTTGGTTGTCTTGTTAATAATGTAACGGGACCTGTTGCTCTTGCTTGTAATTTATTCTTTGCCATATATTTTAATCTTAAATAATAAATACTTCCAATAAATATTTTAACTTTAAATTCATCTCCAGTTAAAGGGTTATATAATGTTTCTGTTCCATCTTCTCTAAATCCCAAAGATAATAATTCCTTTCTTAATTCTTCTTCACTTTCCCCATACCATGGAGTTCCATCAACATATCTTCCATTTAAACTTCCAACCTTTCCAGCAAGTAATTCTAATAATAAACCAACAGTTTGTCTTGACGGAATTCCAGCAGGAGAAAATATTATATCAGGAACAAGACCTGAAGATGACCATGGCATATCTGATGGGTCAACAATAATTCCCAAAACACCTTTCTGTCCATGTCTTACAGAAAACTTATCTCCAAGTTCTGGAATCCTCAAATCTCTTAATTTTATCCTAACAAGTAAATTTCCATCAGCAGATTCTGTTATTATAACCCTATCTACCCATCCTTCTTCCCCACTACCAGTAGTTAATGAAGAATCTTTCTTTCTTAAACCAGTTGCAATAGATTCGGAAGTTAAACCAATAAATCTTGGAGGTGACACTTTACCAACAAGGACCTCTTCAGATTTTACAAATGATTCGACAGCAACAATTCCATCTTCTTCTAAATTTTTATATTTATCTTTTCCCCTATATAATTCTACAGATGGATCTGGAATTGTAATTTCATCTTGTAATCCCCCAGAATATCTTAATCTTTCTGTTTCATAAGATCTAAAATATACAGATCTAAATAATCCTCTATCTATTGAACCTTTATTCATGATAATTGCATCTTCAATGTTATATCCTTCTTGTGTCATAACAGCAACAATTACATTTTGTCCTATTGCATAATCATCCTTAAATATATTAAAAGAAAATGTTCTGGTAATCGGGTATTGAGGATAATATAATATCGATATATCAGTATCAAATCTATTATGGAAGTTTAATGAATATATAGCATGAGCCTGTCTCTGTGGTCTAACACCTCTATTTAATCTTGCAGATTGGTTTCTATTTGAAAATGGAACTAAAGATGTAGCTATACTAAATATTACTAATGAAGATAACTCTAAATGAGTTGTATTTTCTTTTATGTCTTCTGGATACAATGCAACATTTAAATTTTCTTCCTCAGCAGGATCAACCCATTCAATTATACCTTCCTTTTCTAAATCAGACCACTTTATTTCTCCTCTCTTTAATTTTTCAATATGTTCCTTTGTTAATAATGGTTTACCATCTTTTACAACAATTAAAGGCCTTAAAATCCTTCCTTTTCTTGTTAATATTTCTATAACATTTCTTGTCTCATCAAAATATATATTTACAAAATATGGAATAATACCTTTTCTTCTTTTTTCCTTAAATTCTTCAATAAACTTATTAGCATCATCAACATATCCAACAAAAATACTATCTATATAAACCTCATATGCCATTTTATTTTTTTATATCTGAAATATTTTTAACTGTTGGCCTTAATCCTATATCTTCTAATCTCCTAATTAATTCATCTTTATCAACCTCCTCAAAACTTATTTTTGATAGTATTGTTTTATTTTTTCTCAATCCAGTTTCATGACCTTCGGGTGTTTCTATTAAATCCAATCTACCCCAGTGTGTACCATGAGCCATTCTTGCTTCTAATAATTCAGCTTCTCCAGATATTGAAGAAACAACCCTTGTTAAATGAGATAAGACAGAAATTTTATTTGTTCTATCAAGATTCTGTGAAATTCCAGTCCTATTTCTTGTCCATTTCCCCATAGCCATTACATTTTCAAACCTCTCAGTAAATATTTTTGATCTAAATATAGATGTATATGTGGGTATTTTTCCCCTTTTCACCAACCTTTCATATTGATACATTGCATCTGTCATCAATGTTCTTAAAGTAACTAAGAAAATTTCTCTCATTAATTCTCCAGGTGTTCTAACTATTTTATTTGCAAAATGATCTTTCACATCTTCATTAATTTTTTCATGGGCTAATAATAATAACTTTCTTGCCATCTTCAATAAATTGTACGCCTTTAATAATCTATCATTTGGTGATGTTCCAATATTCGGTAATAATAAATTATCTAATATTGATAATAATTTTTCTCTTTTAACTTCTGGAGATCCTGTTAATTTTAATTTATCAGCCAAATATCTTATTGCATCTTCAGAAGTTTTTATATCTTGGAACTCCAATAAATTAATATATACTTCTTCAAAATCATCCTCTTCAGAAATTAATTGGTTTATTTCAACATCCTTTTCTAAACCAAGAGCCCTTACCAATGGTATTAAAGGAACCCTTTTATATTTCTCAAATGATAAGTATAATAAACCATCTTTTGTCATTTCCATTCTGTGAGCCCTTAATTGAGTTAAAGATTCTGATAGTAAATATCCACTATATCTTACAGAACCAGATTCTTTTTGAACATAAAATTTATTTGTAGCAAGTTCTTCGGATAATATAATTAATTTTTCATTTCCATTAATAATAAAATATCCACCTCTATCTGTAGGATCCTCTCCAATTCTTATTAATTCTTCTTCAGATAATCCATAAGTATTACAATATTTTGATCTAACCATTATTGGTAATCTGCCAATAGATACCTGATATTTACTTTTAAATGTTTCATTTTCATATACAGAGAATTCCATATATACTGTTCCAGCGTATGTAAGTTTTCTAATTCTAGCCTCTATAGGATATATTAATCTAGAAACTCCTTCCTTTTCCATAAAGTCTGCCTTCCCCAACCATATTCTTTCTATTTTAAATTGTAGATCCCTTAATCCTGGAGCTAATAATCTTGGAGAAAATGTCCCCAATTTCCTTCCAATCTTTGTCATTTCTACATCAACAAAATATTCAAAGGACCTAAGTTGCACTCCTAACAGATCATTTTCCTCCAAATATTTATAAAATAAGATATAATTGTCTACATTATTATTAGCCACTTTTTATTTATATATAAGATATCCTTATAAGCTTAATCCTCAACAACAACTCTATAATATATTTCTTCCCCAATCCATGGATTATTTCTTATAATCTTAACAATATCTCCAGGCTTAGCATTTAAATTCTTTATTGCCGGATCTGATATTTTAATCTTTGGTAAATCTGATAAAGATACTTTATACTTTTCTAATAATTCTTTCTTTTCTTCTTCAGATAATATTATATGTTTTGGTACTAAATAATGTTTTGTTATATCAATTTCTGATAACTCACTTAAACTTTTTTTAGTTTGATTAACCTTGGAAGCTTTTTTAGATTTGGACTTTTTAGTAGATTTAGCCATTTATTTTATTTTTTATAAAAAACTTATAACTTTACCTCTCAGATATTAAGAATGGGTAGAGTAGCTATATTAACAAAACCTGATTTACAAGATTATAGAATAATAAAGTTAAAAGAAGAAATAAAAAATTATAATAACATTGAAATAATTGATATAGAAAAGGATAACATATTTCCATATAATGAAAAAATATTAAACTATGATATATATTACTTTTTCGTTGGATCAAATTTTTTATCTGATATACACTTTTTGGCAAAATATCTTGAAAAAAATGGAAAAGAAGTAATAAATAAAATACATGTTAAAGAATCTATAATATCAAAAACCTTATTTTATAGTGTTCTTAATAAATATATAAAAATTCCAGAATTTGTGAAGATATATTCAATAGATAACATAGAATATGTAATAAATAAGATAGGATTTCCAATGATAATAAAGCATCAATTTGCTCATAGAGGAGAATTTGTACATAAAATAGATAATGAAAAAGAATTATATGATTTTTTAGAAAAATATTTATTGGAGAAGAAAATAAATATAAAACATTTAATATTTCAAAAATATATACCTTATGAGAAAGATATAAGGATAATTTTTGTGGGAAAACCTATTGATGCAATGGAAAGAATTAATAAAAATAGTTTTAAGGCAAATATTAGTCAGGGTGGATATGGAAGAAAATATAAATTAGATGAAGAAATAATAGATATTGGATATAAAATTATGGAAAAATGCGACTTACAAATATTTGCATTTGATCTATTATTAAAAGATAATCAATATTATTTAATAGATTTACATCATATATTTCAATATGAGGGGTTTGATAAATATTTAAATAAAAATGTTACAAGAGAAATATTAAATTACTTAAATGAAATTAGTAATAAAAGCTAAGGGAAATAAATTAATAAAAGCAACACATAAAAGTACTTTAGAAATTACTAAAGACAATTATTTAACTGAAAGAGGGGATTGTATAATTGGTATAAGTGCAAATTACTCTGTAAAAGATTTACCAGAGGATCTTAAAGATCATTTATTAAATGAAGGAAAAATAAAAATTGTAATTAAAGTTGATGAATTAATAGATAAGATAATTGCATATGGTTCAAGAAGATTATTATTAACAAATGATAGAAGTATTGTTATAAGAAAAAGCAATTATATTGATGATAGAACTTTGGCAATAAATTCAAATAAGAGTGCTATTGATATTGATAGAAGATTAATAGAAAGATTAAGGAATGAAAGAGATATAGAATTTATTATATATTATTAAAAATATTTATAAAGAATAAAATGTTTATCCTTAATTATGAGAAGGAGAGGTATAGATATAGCTGTACAGTTAATATTTGTAATAATAATAATGTTAGTAGTAGCAGTTATTGTAATTAAATTATTCCAACAACAATCATCAAAAATTAGTACAATATCAAATACGCAAATACAACAGGCAGTTTCAGATTGTTCAAGCTATTGTTCAACCCCAACAACATTTTGTACAAAATATGAAAATATAGGAAATGGACTTGTACAAGTAAGTCCTGGATATTATATCTGTTCAAATGCTGTTCCATGTAGTGTAATATTACAATTATATGGTGGCCCTTCTAGTCAATGTCAACATGAAGGATATACTATAACGCCTCTTAACTGTATGTATATAGAATGTCAGTATTATATTAATGATCTATATTATAGTCCAGCACAAGCAACAAGTTATGTATTTGGAAATTATTCTCCTGCTACATCATTTGATATAAAATCAGGACAAGCAAATATTATTATTTCCTCTCCATCTCAAATATTATATCCAGGTCCAGCACAATGTTCTGCACAATTGCCAACATGGATTACAAACCAAGTATTTGGTGCATTATTAAAGATAATTAACTATTATAATACTGCAAATGGATGTAATTTGAATTTAACAGTTAGTAATGGAATATTAGTAGTAACTGGAAATTGTACAGCATTAGGTATAAATAATAATGTCAATGGAATGCCATTATGTCAATTCTTATTACAAGTACCATATTCCCAGTTAAATAATATACCAAGTGTAACAAGCTAATGTAATGAGTTTTTTTGAATATTTTTATAATAATTTTAATTTAATAAAACTAAAAGCTCCTGATCCAATATATAAAAAATATACCTTTCATTTATGGTTAAATAGATTAAATACAAATCCTGATAATATATTTTCTTCTGTAGTAACTCTAATATTATTTTCTATAGTTATATATTTTATTTTAAGTTTTGTTAGCTTTCAATTTGCTTTTTCTTTATTAATATCTTTATTAATATTATCATTCTATTTTGCATATTATCCAATATTTTATACACAGGTTATTAGAATTCAAGTAACATCAGAAATTATATGGATAATATTATATTTATCATTATATCTAAAAAGGAATCCTAATTTAGAAAATGGAATAAAATATGTAGCATATTATATGAGAGGTTATATTGCAACAGACTTTAGATCATTATTATATAATTTAGAAACAAATAAATTTAAAGATATAGAATCTGCATTAGAATACTATCAAAGACGATGGTTTTATTTAAGTCCAGATTTTGCATATGCAATGACACATATTGTAAATATTAAATATAAAACATCTATTGATGATATAAATAAATTATTAGATAGAATATTGGGATGGGTATTAAAAAAATCATTAGAAAAATCCCAATTATATGTAGATGCCTTAAAAGAACCTGCAACAGTTATAGTATCTTTTTTAGTAATGATGCCAATAGTTAGTTTATTGCTATTACCAATAATATCTACATTTTTATTAAATACTGTAAGTTTCTATTTCATAGCATTTTCATATATAATAATTTTACCAGTTATTACATTTTTAATAATTCAAAACTTCCTATCAAAAAATCCTTTTGCATTTTCTGTTCCAGATTTATCTTTAGCAAGAGATTTACCAAAACCTGGAAAATTTAAAATTGGAAATAAAGAAGTTCCAGCAATAATAATTTCAATAATATTGGGATCGATTGCAGTTCTGGGAATATATCATTTAGTTTCTTTAGCTATAAGAATTACATTTATTCCACAGGGATTTTTAAGTGAATATTTAAATATAGTTTATCAAGATAGAGCGCTAATATATTCTGTTTTAACTTTAACATTACCTTTAGGGTTGGGTTTAAGTATAGGATCTTATTATTATTTAACATCTTTTCAAAAAGTTAAAAAAATATATCAAATTGAAGAAATAGAAAATGAGTTTCCAATTGTTATATATGAATTTGCATCATTATTAGAAGATGGCTATCCATTTGAAATAGTAATTGAAAAAACATATTATAATTATAAAATAATAAAATCATCTGGAATTATGGAAAATTTTCTAAAAACAACATTATATAATTTAAGAAGGGGTTATGATTTAAGTACTTCTATATTTGATTCAAAAATTGGTTCATTAAATTTATATCCATCAAAATTAGTAAGAGAATCTATGCAACTTTTAGTTACTTCTGTATCAAAAGGTCCTGAAGTTTTATCAAAGATCGCATATAATATATCAACAAACTTAGAAAATGTAAATAACATAAGATATAGCGTAAGAAAAATATTAAATGAAATAATTGGATTAATAGATATAACATCAAAAAATCTTGTACCATTAATTTCTGCAATAGTTACAATTTTTAATAATGGTATAGTTTCAATGCTTTTTGCACTTGCATATTTCTTTCAATTAATAGATCAATCTTTTGGTCTTGGTGGAGGAACAAATATATTCAATTTTGTTGTAAATACATTTAATCTATATAATTTAATACCGCCAACATTTTTTGAAGCAATAATTGGTACATTTTTTATAGAATATGTAATAATAACTTCATATATGAGTGCTGGAATAAAATATGGATTTGACAATACAATGACATCATATTATATAGGTAGAAATTTATTGTCTGGAACAATATTTTATGTTATATTTTCAATAATAGGAATATTAATAGTATATACAATATTTGGCCCATATTTACCAACAAATATACAATTATGAAATTACAACAAACAATATATTGGATTATAATAACTTTTATATTAATTATAGCTGCTGGCCTATTTTCTTTTTATTATATTTATAATGTAAAAAATAATTTAAGTGAAAATAGTATACAAACAATTAATTGCCAACAACTAAAAAACTTATATAATAAAAGTTTTCAAGAAATAATTGATATTAAAGTATTTCTTAATGAAAATTGTACAATAAATGGAATAACAATACCTGCTGGATATAGAATTATATATATTTATAATGGAAGTATTAATTATATATGAAGAATGATATAACAATAGATACAATATTTATAATAATAATAGCAATAATATCTGTCGCAGTTATATTGAGTATTATATATACAAAATTCTTTAGCAATTCTCAAGCATATTATTGTCAAACATTAATATCACAAGGTGGTTTTTCTCCATCATGTGAAAAATATTATCCTTCTGCAATAAATATAATATATACAAATGAGAGTATTGATACAATTTATTTAAGTATAGTAGGATTAATATTAAATTGTTATAATAATAATGTAAATACAAATAAATTATTTAATATATGTTATGATGTTTATATAAATAAGAATATTATCCTAAATTCAGCAACATTAATACAATATGTACAAAATTATACTAAATTTAATCCAAATAAAATTATATTCCATTTAAATAATAGTGGAGGAAATATATATCCATACAACAGCATATTTATAATATACAACAATAGCTATATTATAATATGGCAATGAGAATTCAAGAGCTCCCAATTAATTATACTTTTTTAATCTTTATTGGAATAATTGTTACATTAACAATTGCAGGAATAATATTTGTATTAAGAGAAAATATATCTTCATACATAAATAACATAATGCCCAAATACAATACTACACAGACTGTAGTAGAAACAAATGTAAGTTCAATGACAACTGTTGCAATGAATGTGGTATCATGTTATTATAAAAAAGCTCAAGGTCTCTGTTACTTGATTCATTATCAGGGGCCATCATTTACATGTGAAGATTTAATAAATGGAGTAAAGAGTATAGATCCAAATGTTGCAATGCAAAATTGTAATTATAATATAAATCCTGGAAAGTATATATTAATTTATTCGGCAGGAAATTATGTTTATATTAATATTCAAGGATAAAAATGGAAAAGTGGTTTTGGATAATTATAGCAATTATTGCTTTTGGTTTATCTTTATATTTATATTTTAAATTTACAGGCATAAATAATGAGACTCAATTATTATATAAAAATATATCTTCATGTCAAAATTTATATGCAACAGTTGAAAGAGCGTGCTATTCCAATAATGGAACAGAATTTCATATTACTATTGAAATAAACAAATATCTAAATTATATATATAGTAATGGTAATTTATTAAGCTGTTACATATATGACAAATATTATAATTATACAGTACCTTGCAATGTAATAATAAATACAACAAATAATATGATTCAATATTATACTTCCGGATTATTTTATGAATTATCACGTGGAAGTCCTAATCAAAAAATACCTTTGCTTGTTAAAAAAACATCTCCAACAGATGTAACAATTTATATAGAAAATCCAAGTTAAAAATTTTAAAAAATTTTTAAATATTATAGATCATAATGAAAAAGAATCAGTTAAATTTGCTCTCAGTAGCAATAATATTATTAATTGTATCATTATCTTTCTTAATTTATTATCAATATTCTACAAATGTTAAAAGGGAACAAGAAAGATATATATTTGAGAATTTTGTCAATAATTTACAAAATTTACAGGATACAATAAACAACATGCAAGGTACACATTATATAAAAGTTGATATACCAAGTGGAATTATATTATATTCAAGAGACAACAAATTAATAATCCAATATAATAATTATAATTATACGATTAATTTTCAAAATAAATCTGTAATTTTATACAATAATGGTCAAAATGTAAGTTTTTTATATCCAAATAATTATATATATTTGGTTAGTACAAATAATACTATTTTTATTTCTGCAGATTTTAATGATACAATTTTCATATTTAATCAATATTTGCCTAATGGAACTATTATAATCATAAGTCCAGAAACTAATCAAAATAATCAGACTAACCAAATAAATAATACTATTGACCCAAATAGTAGATGTTTAGTTAAATATACTGAACAATCAAGATTTTTCTGGGGTGATGTAAATGGAAATAATTACTTACCTCCAGTGGGTGATCAAGGAGTTTGTGGAGACTGTTGGGCATTTGCATCTTCAAATCAAATTGCCTCAATTTATATGATAAGAAATAATAAACCTAACGAAGGATTAACATTATCCGCTGCATATATAGCAATAAAATGTAATAAGGGTTATCCGAATACTACAATATATTGTGAAAATAATATGGGTTGTAACGGCGGTTGGCCATATATAGGTATACTATATGCATCTCAATATGGTATACCAGCAGATCCTGAACGAAGACATTATAGTTCTACTTTAGCAATGTGTAGAACAGATGATATTAGTTATCCTGGAGATGTATGCAATTTTGACTATAATGGGCCCACTTCACCATTATATTATTCACATAATGTTATGGAATTAGTTCATGAAGGGAAGTCTTTATCAAGTCTAGAAATAATTCAATATTTGTTATGCTATGGACCATTAACAGTTAGTGGCTATATGGCTGGAATTGGCGGATCTAATCCAAATAAATATCCTTTATATTTTGTAAGAACTACAGGTCATGCTATGTTGCTGGTTGGATATGATACACAATCCCAACTATGTCAAGAAGTATATGGAACTCCAAAATGTTGGATATTTGCAAATTCATGGGGGCGTGTAACAGAATGTTTAATTTATACTTCAGATGGTAGAATAGGTGGAATAACTCTTAGTAAAAGTGAATGCTATAGATATTATTCAGATTATCAAGCTTGCAGTGCCGCAATAGGATCATCTTGTGGAGGAGTTTATTGGATGCAAGATGGATATATATATGTACCATTTGATCAGTCACCTTATGGCATATCATTTCCTAAGTTTTCAATTGTAGCAATACAAAATGTTACTCTCGCAAAATAGAAATTTATTAGCATTTCTTATAACTATCTTCATAAATTTACTATATAATATATTCTCTATGAAAAATCCAATAGCAGTTTACTGTGAATATGGTGGAGGAACCTATTACGCAAATGATACAGGCTCCTATTGTATTATAAATAATACATATTTTGACGCTTTACAATATTTTGAAAATAATGTACCTCCAGAATATTCTCTTTGTGCACATTACGGATTAATATATGTAAATAGCAGTTATTGTAAATACCAAAATGGTACATTAGTTAGTCCATATATATTAATTCCTCCATCGGCATATCAAGACCTAACTATACCAACAGAAAATCAAACATTATGTGATAATCTATTAAATTGTCCAAATACGCCTTGGTATTACCCCCCATGTTCTAATCAAATTTACCCATGTTTTGATCACCCATATATACCACTTTCCTACTTAGCAGGTAATGAATCTTATCAGTCATTATTATTATATTACCGTAATTTTTACAGCTGTGGTTATTGTCCAGAGAATTTATCTTTTCAAGGTAACTGGTTTAGATGCCCATACAATTATTCATTAAATCAATTGTATCAAGAATTTCTACAGAAATGTCCACCACCAAATATTGTTTATATATCTTGTACCGGTGTATTTGAATGTATAAATCAAACTGAAATAAACTTAACAAATAATCTTACAAATAATAACCAACAATTAATTTATCCACAACCAAATGTAAGTACTAATAACATCAATAATGTTAATTTGATTTTACCAACGGCAATAGTTATAATTATAGTAATAATAGGCCTATTTATACTATTATATTATCTAAAATGAAAAATCAAATAAATACTCTAACATTTGTTATTATAATTTCAATAATATCATTATTAGTTCTATTATATACCTTAATATCAAGTAACTATAATCAAAAAACAATGCAAACTTATAATGTAGAAAATCAATATACTCTAACAACCCAGAATAGTATTGTTTTATTATCATATATTAATGATAATAAAGTTAACTTATCCTATGCATTTTTATTATCTTATTTTTCATCTTCTGGAAACGATACATACTGCATAAATCAAAATATATGTACAAATATATCACAGACTATAACAAATTATTTTAATAGTATATATGGAAATAGAT
This sequence comes from Candidatus Nanopusillus sp., assembly GCA_028275885.1. Classification (GTDB taxonomy): domain Archaea; phylum Nanobdellota; class Nanobdellia; order Nanobdellales; family Nanobdellaceae; genus Nanobdella. Next base: position 44,084 of record JAPWTW010000004.1, on the reverse strand, counting down.
GGAACCTTACAATATATTTTGTACCACCAATAACCGGATGGATTGTCCAGATGTTTGTAGTGGCTGGCAATATAAATAATTGGGATCCTTGTTCTATGAGACCTCCACCAGATCAAAATGGCAAACAATGGTATGAATGGGATTATACGTATTTCTTTACAAATAATTATACACAGAATATTGATATACCAGTAAGCCTGACTATATATGGGGCTGGATGGGTCAATGCAACAGCACCTTTCCATCAAACATTATCAACAAATGCATGGGGCTTACAATCATTTTATCCACAAGGATCACAAGCAATGGCCATACAACTAAGATATTGTGAACCTTTATCAAGAATATTTCCAAATCATAATTTTACTGAAGCTTCTGTATATTGTCCCAATAGTGAATGGCATTTATTTCCAAATTATTTAGGTGTAGTTGGTGTACTAGCTCAACAAGTATCTGACTTACCAAATTTCTTTTCTGGATTCTTATGCATATATACAAGATCTTGTCCGGCAACTAATAATCAATATCTAACATCTGAACCTCAATATTATCAAGGTCCTCCTGTTTATAAAACTGCTACTGACATAAATAGACTAGCAGATTTTATAATCCCAAGAGAATATTTAAATGCAGCATGTCAACAAGAATTTGGTACAAGATATACAGGTAATTCCCTTTGCGGAGGTAGTCAAGTATTGGTTGTAGGATCTTTTTACAGAGGTGTAGTAAATATACCACCACATTGCCAACAAGTATTTATAGATTATCCATGGCATGAGACAGTGGCTCTATATATTTCTTATTTAAATAAAAATGGACAACCAGATTATGTATTTTTAGCAGCAGATCCTTTATGTGAATATAAAATAAATGAAAAAACAATAAGGTGTCCAACTGGTGTATATAATGATATACAAAATATAAACGGAATTGTTGTTGGAAAGGAATGCCCTTTAGTTTACTTAGGTGGTATTAATACATATGCTCAAGGATTTTATAGATTTAATATTACTAAATGGGTAATAAATAATAGAGACCCAAATACCTATCAATTTATAATTTCTGCAGTATATTATGACCCACATGCTGGATCAAACGGTGTTGCAATGGCAAGAGCATATTGTATTACTGATACAGGAAACAAAGAAGAATTAAACGCTTATATTTATCAAGGTAGTCAAAATAGTGTAAGTTTGGGATATCCAATACCACCAAACACAAACATATATGTATATTATATATATTTGCCAGTAGATATGCCTTTTTTAGGCGGATATCTTGTCTCTAAATTAACAGTATGGTAAAAAAACAAGATAAAATTTTATTTCTTTTATATTTACTAATATTCTTATTTTTTACTTTTGATAGTAAATTTAATATAAATGTAATCATCTTTGGTATAATATATTTATTTCTATTATCTTTTATATTAAAAAATTCAAAGAATACTTCTTTGATATATAAGTCGGCATTTTTACTTATACCATTTATAATTTTTGGAACTCTCTATTACCAAAATTGGCCTTTATTAGTACGTTTATCACTTGGTCTTTCAATAAATTATTGGATATTTTACTTTATAGTATTTGCTCTAGGATATTATTTATTTGAAAATAACTTTTATATTTCAAAAAAATCTTTGATATTTTATGTACTTTCTTTAGTTTTATTTATAATACTATTTTTCATTGAATTGGTAATCAACGTTATAACAATAGATTTAGAAGTAGCAACAGGACCTATAGTCGGTTCAGTCATTAACTTTGCATTATCAAATATTTATACTTTCAAAACATTATATTCAACTTTGTTTATTGTATTTGCTATATTTCTATTTCTGATTGTATATTTTAATGGCAATGAAATACTTATAGTAAGAACAAAAATATTCAAAAAATTATCAGAAATTTATAAATATAAAAAGTATATATTTTTATCGATATTTTTTATTATAATATTACAAATTGTTATAGCTATATATGGGTTATCATTTTATAGTAATCTAGCTTCAGAGAGTTTAATTGTAAAATACCAGATTACCGTATATAAGGCTCTTATATTTTTATCCATATATGAATTTATTATTTATTTTTTAATTTATAAGAGCATGAAAAATGATCATTTCACAAATTATTTCTTACTATTTACTATGGTCTTGATAATATTTTTGGGTGCATTATTTACATCAAATAAAGATTTTACTTCTTATGCTCTACATACAAGATATCTTATGGCTATGATATTTTTCTTCATAGGAATACATCATAAACTATTTAGTAATGTTAAAAAACCAATTAAAAAAGCCATTGGTATTACAATTGGAATATTACTTATAATACAAGTTATAATTGGAGAATTGCTAGAATTTGCAGTATATGGAGGTCCTCCATTAAGTATATTATTTATACCAAATATAATGAAAATACTCGGTATAATACATGGATTGATAGTAACAATGATTATATTAACACTTATATACCTTCATATTAAATTAAAAGTATGAGAAATCAAACAGAAAGTATTTATATAGTTCTATTTTTGACAGTTTCTATATTAATAATTCTTCTATCTTTTTATGCATTAACATATAATTATAATCAGAATGTTGTTTTTGGTAGATTTACATCTTTATCTACTTTATCAAACTACCTTTTAGGATATTTACAAACAGCACTAACACAGGAAGGTTATGCAAAATCTTATGTAGCAGGAACAAGTGGTTGGGGAAAAGAAAACTGGGCTTCTTTTCCTCCTCAGTGTATATTACCACAACCATGTGAAAATGCAATTCAATATTATAATAATTTACTAACTTCTGGATTTACAAGCTTAATAAGCTATGGAGAACAATATTTGTCTGCATATAAATATTATTATCCATATAATATATCTTTCAATTTTTCAAATAATTATCGAGCTGGTATTCTAGGAACATGTGATGATATATATTCCGGAAAGTATAATTATAACTTTCCTGTTTATGTTCAGGGGGTATACATAAATATTACTGGACCTTCTTCTGGTTCAATAATTCCCTATGCATCTACATCAAATATAACAAACAATCCAGCATTTTATTTGTATAATCTAGCATATCAATTTTCTTTAGAAGAATTTCCAGAATGTTCTTTCCAAGATTGTGTAAATACATTATATAATAATGTTACAACTGATAACTGTGCAAGGAGATTTGAACAATTTTCAAATAACCCAGATATTAAATGTAACGAAACAATAATTCCATATAAGTGTGTGGATATTCCATTATGTAAAATATGTTTATATCCTAAAGCAATTGCTTGTAGAGTAATATTAAAATGTTCTGACAATAGATATAATGTATATTATAACGGAAATACATATCCGCAATCTATAATTATTACTTCTATAGTTTTTTACGAAAATGTAACAAACGAGTATTATCTAAATTGTATATATAAATGTGTTGGAGTATACAATGAAACAAATAAGACAGCGATATCGAAAAGTTGTACATTACAAGATCAAAAATATTCATGTTCCTCAATAAATGGATGTAGTGATGTAAGCATAAGTAGAGAAGATTCAAAAATAATATTTACATTCCCATATTATTATTCAATCCCAGTTGAATGCTATATGTGTATAATTGGTGGAGAAGAATGTCCAGTATGTTTACCAGGGCAATGTCCTAACAACCCAACATGCCCAGAAACAATAACATTCCCAGAGGAATGTATAAAAGATTATCTCTAATATAAAAGATGAAAGAACAATTTTCCATAGTATTTATAACAATATTAACCGTTTTATTTTTAGTTGGAATGATACTTTTATTAGCAATTTTTTCTAGCATTAATTTAACTAATTATAAAGAACAAACTTCTTTTTCATATCAACAAGAAATAATATACAACCTATTTTCTCCAAATTGTATAGGATATCCAAATTATCCAATATACTTTACAACAATGGAAAAAATAAGGCAATTCAATCAAACATATTACAATATGCTTCCAAATTGTACAATATTTCCTTATACATTTAGAGCAGAAATTGGTAATTATAGTTTTGGAATTATAAATTTTAATGGAAATTGTAATACATATACATATCCAATTTCAGTATATTATTCTTTAGATTATATCAAGTTAACCATATGTAAAAATTATTATTCAGATTTTTATTATTTCTTATATAGTTTTTGTTTGAGTAATAAAAATACTTCAAATCAAACTTTTGTATTTTTATTTCCAACAAATTTATCTGGAAATATAATATGTACAGAAAATACAAATGGAAATATTATATGTAATTACATACCATGTTATTCAGTAAATAATATTACATTTTATCAACTTGTAACAGTATATGTAAAAAGAATTAATCAAACACATTTCATGATTGCATAGATTTATTAAAGATTGCTATTGATTCAATAACAATTTTTGCAGCCAAATTATCACATACTTCATTTGAAAATAATTCTACTAAATCAAAACCAATTAAATTGATATTTCTTAATTCTTTTATAATCTTAAAATAATGATATGGTCTAATTCCAATGCCTTCTAACCAATGTCCACATCCTGTATCAAATACATCTATATCAACTGAAATATACAAATTTTTATTTTCTAATATATTTGATATCTCCTTTGAAATTTCTTTTATATTATCCCAAACATCCAAAAGGTTGTAATATCTTATCCCCCACTCCTTTATTATATTTTTTTCTTCAAACGATAAATTAGATATACCAATATAAATAATTTTTTCAGGTTCAATATAATTTTCCTTTATTAAATGATAAATAAAACTTTGATAATTTGGATATGGATCAGGATGAATATCTGGATGGGCATCAAAATACAATAAATAAAAATCTTCCCAATTTTCTTTAACAATTTTTAATATTGGATATGTTATTGAATGATCTCCTCCTAAAAATATATATTTTTTATCCTTTCTATATATTTTTTTAATTTCATTATATATTTTTTCATATAATTTATCCAGATCTTTTATATCTTCCAAATCTATATCGCCATAATCATATATATCTTTCATATTTATTTCTCCAAATATTGGAGAAAATATTCTGTAAGATGCATCCCTAATGGATTCGGGTCCTTCAATATAATTTTTTATATGAGATAAACTACCAATTTCTGATGGAATTCCTACTATTATCCATTTTGATTTTTCATATTCACCCTGAGCATGTGCAAACATTAAACTAAAATAATTATCATACTTATATTTTTAATGGATAAAAGAAAGATGATTGAAGAATTAAATAATCAAATATTAAAATGTACTAGATGCCCTTTATATAAATATAAAACAAATTATGTTCCTGGAGATGGTGATCCAAATTCAAAAATATTATTTATAGGAGAAGCACCTGGTAGAGAAGAAGATAAACAAGGAAAACCTTTTGTAGGAAAAGCTGGACAAGTATTAACTGAAAATATAAAAAATATATTAAATATAGATAGAAAAGATGTATATATAACTAATGTTGTTAAATGTAGACCTCCAGAAAATAGAGAACCAGAAGAGGAAGAAATAAAAGCATGTTCTTTTTGGTTAGAAAAACAATTAGAAATAATTCAACCAGATATAATAGTAACTTTAGGTCATTATTCAACAAAATGGATTTTTGATTATTTTAAATTAAAATTCACTTCAATAACAAAATTAAGAGGAAAAATATTTAAGGTAAATAAATGGGGGAAAAATATCATAATAATACCCACATTACATCCTGCATCTACATTATATCATAAAGAATGGAGAGAATATTTTGATCAAGATTTTAAAACAATAAAAGAAATATTAAATAAAGATAAGAAGGAAGGAATATTAAAGTATATATGATGATGTTGCGCGCGACTGAATAAATGATGAATACACCTCCTACCTGAAAAAAATATAAAATAGTTAAAATATTAATTATCTATGGGTAATATTCAAGATTTAGAAAACCAATTATTGACTCGAATAAAAAATTTATTATCACAAATAAATAATAATATTTTACAATTACAAAGTTTAAATGAATATGAAAAAAATATTAATGAAAATTATTACTATTTATATAGTTATCAAGTGCAAGAAATTAATAATTTAATAAATTCAATGAAATTATTAATAAGCATTTTAGAAAGTATAAAAGATTATATAGAACTATATTATAAAGAAATAAGTGGAAATCCATATATAACACCAAATATAAAAACAGAAATTCTTGGACAAATAAATAATGGAATAAAAGAAGTAAGAAGTATGATTGATAAATTATTTGTAGAAATAGAAATATTAACTAATAATTTGCAAAGATTTTAGATATTCTATTGAATATTTTAACATATCTTCATTTATATCCAAACCTTCAATTATATATCTAAACTTTTTCTTTGGAACCAAAATTTTAAATGGTTTTAATTTTTTATAATATTGAACCAATTCAAAGTTTGAATTATATAGATAAATATCTAATGGTTTTAAACAAAAAAATGTATGAACAAAACCATCTTCAACATCTTTTTTTAGATCTAAAATATATATTGTATCCTTTTTTGGTAATTGAAACATTAAACCAATAAAAGATCTAATAGGACCAAAATATTTTATTTTATATTTGTATTCCAATTTCTTTTATATATTTCTTTTCTATATTTTGCTTAAATTCTACATATCCACAATATCCACAATGATATCTATCTTTGTGTTCTGCCATAAATCTTCCACATTTTGGGCATACTTTTTTTAATCTAATTACTTTATTATCTTCAACCTTATATAATTTTAATATTTTCAAATCCTTCTTTTCACTCATTGTATAATTTTATTTCTCTTTAATATATGTTTTGGCTCTAATTTTTTCATATCTTCTTCATTCTGATATACATTTATAAATGCTTTTGATCTTTGTTTCCCAAATTCTGTCAATATTTTTTCTACTACAATTAAATTTTTGTCTTTTCCAATCATTGCTGAAATTTTTTCCCTTATATCATCTCTCTTTGGTGTTGGTTCATTTTTATGATCTATTAAAACAATAATTTCTTCCCTATTTAATAATTGATTATTTTCCCTACTTATTATCTTTAGATCCATGTAAATAATTTATATGATATATTTTTTAAAATAATGAATAACAATATTATAAAAATGAATAATATTATAATAATGACCTATAGTTTATCATTTATAATAGGATATTTCTCAGCAGATTATATAATTAGAAAATTTTCACCAGAATTCTTTATTGAAATTAAAACAAGGACAAAAAAATATAGAGCAAAAATTCACCATATATATTTATCAATATTTGGAGTAATATCAGCAATAATTGGAATGATTACATATTTATATGAATTATATATATTAACAACATTATTTTTAGGTGTTGCAATTCATGATGCAATATTAGAAATAAGAAAAAGAATTAAAAAAATTAGATTATATTAAATAAAGCAAGTAATACTATTATTAAACCTCCAATTCCAATTAAATCTGTTGGAGATATTCTTTCAGATACTATTATTTGAGATTTGGTATAGTTTGCTATTAAATTATTTGGTCCAAATACATATATTGGAACTTGGGTACTAAATGATGAAGAACCATATGTAGAATTACATATTACACCATATAATAAACTACTTATACCACTAGAAGCTCCTAGAATATTTATATCCAATTCTGCAGATCCATAAGGACTTATAGTAAATTCATTACTATTTATTCCATTTATACTATAATTAGTAACAATTGCTTTATCATTTATAGTTGATGGAATTGGTACTAGAGAACATTGAATATTTGTTGGTACTAAATTTTTTATCAAGACTGGATATTTATATTCTTGTCCAACATATAAACTTATTACATTTGATACAACTGCTATTCCTATTATTGATGATTGATTCGTTAAATAATTATAATACACATAATTTTCATAGAATTCTGCATAATTATTTATTGATTGAATTTGGGTATTACATAATGATCCTGCACACATATATTGTTGATACACAAAATTTGAATTACAATTTCTAGGGAATTGAGCTCCATTAAATATTATATAACATGTTTGTGCATTATTATCTACTATATTAAATGTTGTTATTGATTGTAATTGTGCCCCATTTGGTGGAGAGATTATATAACTTATTGGCAATATTATTGAATAATTATATATATATGTATTCCATCCATAAATTGTAAATGTTATATTATAATCTTGTGGAGAACAATATAGATTTATTATATTAATTTCTATATTTAAATAACCAGTTTCGCCTGTATTCAATGAATTTATTTGACCTCCAGTATTTAATACTTGTATACAATTTGAATTATAGTATATATTTTGCACAGATATATTCTCGGCAGGTACTGGCCCAGTATTTTGTACTGCTAATGTTATATATGAGGGTTGTCCATATGTTATTTGTGTTAATGATGGATTAGTATATATATTTAATGTATCCCATTTGATATCTACATATCCATAATATGTTACAGAAGGATAAACTGTCAGTCCATATGCATTTTGATATGTTACACTATAATTTATTGTACAATCATAATGTGGACATAAATTTGTTGGGAAATAAATATATAGTGGTGAATTTTGTTGCTGTTGTAATAAGAAGCTCATTGATTTAACTGGAAGTGTTTGGTTTATAATTATTGTAAGATTCCCAATTCCAACATTAGATATATTACCGATATAAATTGCGACACCCGGATTTACATTATATATATATGGATAGTATGTTAAATTTTGTAAATGTACAGTAGCATTTGGATTTATTACTAATAAATAATATCCTGGTTCTGGAGATATTGGTAACCATCCTTGTGCCTGTCCTACTATATAACTAATATTACACAAATTTCCATTTGCATCACATATATAATTTGCTGGAGTATCACATATTGTTTTTATATAATCCTGATATATTACATAATAACCAGCATTATTTACACTAAAATTATATAAAGTAAAGTAAGAATCTCCAGATGGGAAATTTTTTGATATTAATAATCCTTTATTTGGATATATATTATAAACAATATTTCTACTTATACCGTATTGTGTGAAATTGAATGGTAAATTTGATATACCCTGTAAATACTGGAAAGAGCTTGGATTATAATATTGATTTGAACTATATAACCAAGCAGCAACAGAAGGTATAGAAGTACTTGTGACACCATCACTGCACAAAATATTATATCCACTACCTACATTAAATCTTACAGAAGTATTTTGTGCTAAAACATATATTCCATTATAATATGTATAATATGTTCCTGAATATGGTCCATAATATAAGAAATTTATAGATAAAGGATTTGAACTAACACTAGTTATCGTCCATGCATGAGAACATGATTGGGTAGTAAATTCTCCAGAATTAGCTACTAATACTTGTAATGGATTGTCAATAAATGATTGATTAAATGAAATATTATAATAATAATATTCTCCATAAGATGTATAGTTTCCTGCGTTGATATCATAACTACTTATATTTAGATCACATAAGTTCTGACCCCAATCTGGATCTCCAGATCCAGGACAATTTGTTCTAGTAACTACACTTGCTCCATTTGGTAAAACTAAAGTAAAATTAAAGTATGTATTATTTAATAAATTATTTGAAGATGGACAACCTGGAATTATTTGTCCTGCATTATTTGATCCTTGATATACTGGATTTGCATAATATTTAAAATAATATGGATAATTTAAATATATTGATCCATTATAATTATATTGATCACAAGATAACAATGGGAGATTTTTACCAATTAATGTACAATTCTGAACGGTTATATTATAATCTATTATTGTAGAATTTATATTATTTGACAAATTTAATGGTAAATTATTAAAGTATACTGTATAATTATAAATAGATATATTATTTCCTAAATAACTATAATTACCACTTGCGAAAATTTGTGAAATATTTGATGAATTATAAAACTTATAAGAAACTGTTACAGATCCATTAAATCCTTGCGTTGTTATATTTAATGAATCTAAAGGTGTACATATTTGGCTAGAACTTAGATATAGTTCCTGAGAATGTATATTAAATAAAAGTGGTAATAAAACTAATGCAAAGATAAATAATTTTTTTCTTCTCAATAACATAAATAATATTATTGCAGCAAAAATTATTAATATTATTAAATAATAATTTGGATAATTATAATTGTTTTGTACATTATTTATTGGTTGAGTTTGGTTTATACTTATATTATATGGAATATACATTACTGTGTTATCTATTACCCATTGATTTGAATATTGAGGTGAATAGAAGGAAATATAATAAACTCCACTACCTAATGTATAGTTTACGCAATTGTTATTTATACTTGCAGTATATATTATGTTTGATTCAGAATTATATCCTATATTTAATATTCCAGAAATATTTGAACATATATAGAAATAATTATTTGTATAATTTACATAAATTAAACTACTTAATGGAATTCCATAAGTATTTGATTGATTTATAATATAATATGTACAATATGCATAATCCAAATTATTATTTGAATATAGGTTTATACATAGATCAAATTTAGTAGAATTTAATGGTAATTGCAAATTTACATAAGTAAATTGTGTACTATTCCAACTTATATTTCCCAATTGTATATCATATTTAAATCCTAATGTATTTGAATAAACTTCTGCTACCACATTTGGAGTAATTGGATATGTATAATGATCTGGAGATGGAGATACTATAAATGTTAAATTTCCATTACCTTGTAAATAAACACCATTCAATCTTGTTGTTGGACCTAAAACAATAAATCTTAATCTATATATTGATTCTGTCTGATTATTATATAATAAACTTATTTTTAATGAATAAGCATTTGGATTTAATGTCGCAACATTTATATATGGAATATTTATTATATTATATCCCTCATTTAATTGTACATTTTCAGCATAATTATATATTGAATTATATAAAATATCATCCCATGGAGATATTAAAATATTTAATGTAGCATTTGTATTTATACTTGAATATACACCAACTGTTAAATTAATATAATTTGAAACACCATATCCAGAGGGTCCATTTAATGAAGAATAATAATATCCTGATGATGATAATACACTACCCCATGTATATAAAGCAGAAGAACTTAAATATGTATGATCTTTTGTAATATAAATTTCTGGAACATTATTTGGATTATATATATAGAATTCTTGATATACTCCTGGATAATATATAAATGGTAAACCATTTATTTCACTTAAAGGTGTATATAAATATGCAACAACATAATAATATCCGGAAGGCAAATTATCTGGAATTGTATAATTTAAAGGTATATTTAAAGATTCTCCTGGTTGTAAATATATATTTTTTATAACATATTCATATACTTGGTTATTTGATGTAAATTGGAATGGATAAATATTGTTATTATCATTTTTTTGTATTATTTGTATTACCAATGATGCATTTGATATATAATAAATATCTCTATAATTTATATAAACATTATAATATAATGTTTGACCTACAGATAAATTATTATTCGATAAATTCATACTTAAAAATGTTACTGGTTTATATAAATATTCTGAATGCAATATATTATACCCTTGAGAAAAAATTGAATATAATGAAAACAAAAGAAAAGATAATAAATATATCTTTTTCATAAAGATTTATTTATAAAAAGGCTTTTAAATATTTTTACCAGTCGCAATTTCTATAACTTCATCTATTGTTTTTACAGGTGTTATTTTTATTTTATCAAATAAATCTTCAGGTATATCATTATAATTACTCTCCGGCACTATAACTTCTTTTAATTCAGATTCTATTGCAGCTTCTACTTTTGCTATTATACCACCAACAGGTAATACTTCTCCCCTTATTGATAAAGAACCTGTCATTGCTAAATCTTGTCTTACTGGCCAATTCTTTAATGCAGATATTATTGCAGTTGCAACAGTTATCGAAGCTGAATCTCCTTCTACACCTTCATATGTTTGTAAAAATTGAACATGAATTTTATATTTCTTTAAATCTTCTCCAAATTTCTTTTTTATTACTGCAGATACATTTACTATTGCTTCTTTTGCAATTTTTCCCAAATTTCCTGTAGCAATAATTTCCCTACTACCTTTTCCAGGCACAACTTCTGCCTCAACTGGTAATACCAATCCTGAATAATATAATCTTGATCCAATTACTGCTAATCCATTTACCCTTCCAACTTCATATCCTTCAGTTTTTATTATCTGATATTCTTTCTTTCTTTCAATATAATATTTTGATAATTGTTCTTCAACTGTTAACGCCTTTTCCTTTGCTTCTATAACATCTTCAGGTTCAACATATTTTTTTCCTTTTGCTTTTGCAATATCTCCAGCTAATCTTACTAACCCACCTAAATCTCTTAATCTCAATGTTAAATAACTCTTTCTTCCAGATCTCCTTTGAGCTTCTTTAATAATTTCTATTACAGCTTCTTTTGTAAAATGTGGTATATTGCCTGTCTTTTTAACTTCTTGTGCAACAAATTGAGCAAATTTATTTGCAGTTTCTTCAGTAAATAATATTTCAGAATTCATAAATACTTCATATCCATATCCTCTTATTCTTGATCTAAATGCTGGATGCAACTTTTGTAATGTTTCCAAATTTCCTGCTGCTACCAATACAAAATCAGCAGGAGCTGGAGTAGTTCTTACCATTGCACCAGCAGATCTTTCAGATCTTCCAAATATTGGATATTTCTTTTCTTGTAAAACAGATAATAGTTCTATCTGAACTTCAGGTCTTAATGTTCCAATTTCATCTATAAACAATACACCCTTATTTGCCTTGTGTATTGCACCTGCAATTACTCTTTGATGCGGTGGAGTTTCAAGACCACCAGATTGAAATGGATCATGTAACACATCACCAAATAACATACCTTCAAATGCTCCTGTAGCATCTACAAATGGTACAGAAGTCCTATTTGAATTATCTACTAACAATTTTGGTATGTTTTTCATTATTTGTTTTTGAATTACTTGGAAAGAAAAAGATAAACTTGCCATTAGAATCATAAATCCAATAAATGTTGCACCAGCCATTATATAATTTTCTACATAATAAAAGTACATTGGAGTAAATGCAGATATAAATAATAATAAAATATAAAAATATTGAAACATTTTTGTTTGCTCTAATGCTCTTTTTCTCATTTCTTCTATAATTTTTTTTCCAGTTCCCATTGGAACTGTCCTTATTATTGGTTGATATTCATCATTTGGATTTGGAAATACCAATATGTCTTCTAAATTTCTAACTTGTTCTTTATCTTCTGATAATATCTCTGCTAATGCCTGTGCTAACATTGACTTACCAGTACCAGGATCTCCTATTAATAAAACATGTCTTCTCTGTTTAGCAGCTTTTTTAATTATATCTAGAGCCTTATCTTGTCCAATAATTTGTTCTGATATTTTTTCAGGTACATTTATTTCTTCTGTAGTCTTAAATTTGAATATATTATATAAGTCTTTTATTGATATTATTGCATTTTCAGACATAATTATATTTTATAAAGTTAAAAATAAAAAGATGAAATATGTTTGAATATATAAAAATAGATAGAAGAATAATATACTATTTAATAATTGTGGGTTTTTTCTTATCTTTTAATCATTGGGATAATCTATTTATTGGATTGGCTAATTTATTTTTCTCAATAATTTATACAATAATTTCATACTTTATATTTTTATTTATATTTAATTTAGTTTCATCATTTTATGGTTTATATATCTATTTAGATAATGTTATTGCAGAATTAAAGATATTATTTTATAAAAAGGAATCATATGCTTTTTTTTATTATCTATTAATTATTTTAGAAATAATATTATTCTTTATATTTAGATATAATCTATTTGTATATGTTATGATATCTTTTTTTGTAATATTATTCTTTTATAATTATATAAAACAACTAAAAATAAAGAGTTCAAAAAGTGAACAAATAAATTTTATATATATAAAGAGACATAATCTAAGTTATATAATCACAATTATAATATCAATAATTACGCTTGGATTATTTGTTCCAATAATATTTTCAATGAAACCAATAGTAATAGAATATAAAAGGCTTGGAAGAAGTAAAAATATAGAAGTAAGAAATGATGAATTATTAAGGATATTTTTAATTTCTACAATAATATTATGGATAATATATTCATTAATAAAATATGTGTCGTCCTATTCAACAATATTATATGGTTTTGTTTATTATTTCTTTAATTTCTTATTTTTCTTTACATATTCATCAATAATACCAATAGGAATATTATTATCTCCATATTTATCAATTAGAAAGGGATATGTATATTCAAATAAATTTATTGGAGATATATTAATATTATCAAATACACCTTTTTATATTGCATCTATTGTAACTATTGCCATATTACCAATATTTTCAATAATATTTAATCCAATAGAAGTAATAATATTTTCTCTGGCAGTATTTTCTATAATATGGATAAGAAAGCAATTTGATATTCTAACAAAATGATATAAAAATTATTTAGAGGTTATATTCATTAATTAATAGTAAAAAATTGATAATGTTTAAAAGGTTAACTTTATAAACATAATATTTAAAAATTTATTATGGTCCAAAAGCTTATAAAAAATCCTGAATTAAGATGTCCAATATGTGGAAGTACGGAATTTATATACAACGAGAAAACAGCAGAATTAGTATGCGCAAAGTGTGGATATGTAATTGAAGAAGTTCAATATCTAGGAAGAGAATATAGGACAATAAATTCAGAAGATGTAGAAAAATTATCAAGAACTGGTAGTGCAATGAGATATACAAATATACCAAGTATGATATCAACAGAAATTGGAAAAACAGAATCAAAGGATGAAGATATTACATTATCTAGAAAATTAAAAAAATGGCAACAAAGATCTACAAGTTCTTATGAAAGAAATCTAAAATTAGCACAACAAGAGTTAAAAAGAATTTCTTCATTCTTACAATTGCCAAAACAAGTAGAAGAAACAGCATTAAAATTATATTTAGATGCTGTTGAAAAAGGATTAATTAGAGGAAGATCTGTAGAAACTGTTATTGCTGCATGTACATATATAGCATGTAGAATACATGATGTTGCAAGAACCATAGATGAAATAGTTAAAGCATCAAATATACATAAAAAAGAATTAGGAAGAACATATAAACACTTATTACAGGCATTAAAGATAAAAATACAACCAATAGATGTTACAGAGTATGTACATAGATTTTCATCATTATTAAATTTACCACCAGAAGTAGTATCTACTGCAATAGAAATAGTTAATAAGGCAAAAGAATCTGATATAACTGCAGGTAGGGGTCCAGCAGGAGTTGCTGCAGCTGCAATATATTTAGCATGTGTAAAGCATGGAATACAAAAGACACAAAAAGATATAGCAGAAGTTGCTGGAATAACTGAAGTTACAATAAGAAATAGATATAAAGAAATGCTAGAAAAATTAAATCTTAAAGATATTGAGGCAAAGATGAATAGCGCTGAAGAATGGTAATATTACCAAAGACTCTAAAAATTAAAAATAGATATATTTTAATAGATTTTTTTGATGAAGAAAAATTAAAAAATGATTTTATTAAATATTTCGGATATATATATTATTATGATTTACATTTAAATAAAATAGAAATAAATAAAAGAACAATTTTATCTGTAAACAAAAAACATTTGTATAAAATAATTTTTTTATTATATTTACAAAATGTGAAAAATTTTAAAATATTTAAAACATTAAAAGGTATAAAATCTTTTTTAAATATATCTTAAACTTTATCTTTATGGAAACTGATATTGGACAATTTGGACTAATAGATAGAACATGGGCAATATTTTCACCAGAAGGAAAATTAATATTAGTAGAATATGCAAAACAAGCTGCAAAAGCTGGATCAACTGCAATTGGAATATGTACAACAGATGGTATATTAATAATTGCAGATAAAAAAATTCCAAGCAAATTAATTATAACAAATTCTATTGAAAAAATTATGGAAATTGATGATAATATAATTGGAACATTCTCAGGATTTATACCAGATGGAAGAGTATTAATAGATTATGCAAGAGAAATTGCTCAACAACATAAATTACAATATGGAAAACAAATAGATATAGAATTATTAGTAAGGGAAATAAGTGATATAATGCAATCTTATACAAGATTTGGAGGAGTAAGACCTTTTGCAGTATCATTAATAATTGGAGGAATAGATAAAGATGGAGAACCAAAGTTATTTTCATTAGACCCTTCCGGAATATTTTATAGATATAAGGCTGTTGTAATTGGAGAAGGTGAAGACAAAATTACACCAATATTAGAAGAAAGATATAAAGAAATGGATTTAAATGAAGCAATTAAATTTGGAATAGATGTATTAAAAGATTATTTAGGAAATAATTTTGCATATGAAAGATTAATATTATCATATGTAAAGAAAGGTGAAAAAGTTAAAACACTTGAAAATCATGAAATAAGAGAACTATATGAAGGATAAAGATACAGAAATAAGTATAAAATATAAGAAAGAAGGCTATAATTTTGAAATAATTGTATATTTAAGAAAGGCTTTTGAATACAAAGAAGGAAAAATAAAAGATATAAGAGAAGTATTGGCTGTAGAAGAAATTTTTAAAGATTCTAAAAAAGGAGAAAGAGCATCATCTGAATCTTTAAAGAAAGCTTTTGGAACCACAGATATTCTTAAAATCGCTAAAGAAATATTAGAAAATTCTGAAATTCCACTACCAACAGAATACAAGAGAGAATTAATAGAAGAAAAGAAAAAACAAATTATTGAATATATAAGAAGAATAGCATATGATAGTAAAAATAATATGCCATTAACATATGAAAGAGCAAAAGAATTATTTGAAATGGTAAAATATAATGTAGATATAAATAAACCTGTAGAAAAGCAAGCTGAAGAAGTTTTAAAGGAAATAAGAAAAAAATATCCATTAAAAGTTGAATATAAAAATATAAAACTTATAGTATATCCAAATAAGTTTAAAATAATTGGAATAATAAAAAATAAATATAAAATTATAAAAGAAAATTGGGGTGAAAATTATGAAGCAATATTAGAAATACCAATTGGATTATTATCAGAATTTTATTCAGATATAGGAAAATTATGTGGAGATAGTTGTATAGTTGAAGAAATAAAAAAATAATTATCCAGATTTTCCTTTATCTCCACCCTGCTTTTCAGATCCTTTTTCCCCTTCAGGGCTAACACCAGTACCAGAGAATATTAAAAATATTCCTATTAAAACAAAAAACATGATTGCAAATAATATATAAGGATTAAATGTTATCGTATAAACTTGTGCCGCTGGAGATGTACCAAAATTTATTGATAAAAAATAATCTTGGTATGCATAATACATAGCTAATAAAGCAAATAAAATAATAAATACTATTATTATCAATAGTATATTTCTGGCACCACCTCGTCTTTCACCTGAGATCATTCTTTTTTCTATTAATTCAAATATTTTACCATTTGTTAAGAAAGCTACCAAAAGTATAAAGAAAAAGAATGCTAAAATCATTGAAACTACAAAGGCTACAAAATATTGAGTATATAATACAAAACCAGTAAATGTAGTTAATAATAATGATACAGAAACAGATATAATAAATGCTAATATACTATTTATATCTTTCTTTCCTTCTTTTTCATCTTTTTTTCCAATGCTATCCAATAGAAATTTTATTAGAAAATATAATATTCCAAAATAAAATAGAAAAGTAAATATTAGATTTATTCCCAATATATTTACTAGGTTTAGTATGAAATCTGCAAATGATGTCATATATAAAAATTAGTTTTTATTACTTTTAAATCATTACATAGAATCATAAATATTTATATATTCATTTATATTATTTTTCCAATCAAATTTCTTAGATATATCATACATTTGCTTTTTTATTTCCATTTTATCATATAAATCCAAATTATAATATTGTAAAAATTTATTATATATAAATTCTTTATCCAAATTGTTTGGATCTACACTAATTATATATTCATGACTTATATTTTTATTTATTAAATTTCTATAAAATCCTGTTTTATTAGATAAAACAATTGGAACAAAATTGTTCAATGCTTCTAATGGTGTATATCCATAAGGTTCATATCTTGATAAAAATATGCCAAAATCAAATGCTGGTAATATACATTCTAGATCTAAACTAAATAATACATCATTTCCAAGATAAACTGGAACATATATAACTTTTACATACTTATTTTTATCATTATTTAAATTATTTTCTTTCAATTTTTCAATTATAATATTATTTTCTACATCATGAGTACATATTGGAGGATTTTTATTCTTTATTCTATCTAACTTATCTAATATATTTTTTCCATTATATAATGATCTAATAATTAAGTGAATGTTTTCTTCTATATTTTCCTTCAATTTAATATACTCTTTATAAGATCTTATTATATCATTATTTTGTCCTTTAATATTATAAGGAACAAAAATAAATGCAATAGTATTTAATTCCCTTTCATCTAAATATTTTAATAAATCAATAAATAAATCTAAACCTTTATTATATGGTTCATATCTACCAATAGTATATATTAGTAAATATTTTTCTGGTAGATCATAATATGGATAAAAATACCAGGTCAAAAATTCATCTATCCATTTCTTTGAAATTTTATAATAATTAAACAATTCCTTTTCTTTCACATTTATATAATTATATGTTATATAATCCGGTTTTCTTTTATATATTTTATATGCTTCTTCTCCTAAATTATCTGATACAACTGTAAATATATCAGAATTTAATATTGCTTGTTTTTCCAATTGATATTTTGAATTTATTCCCAATCTATATGAATCTTTATCAGGGTCTATTATATTCAATGCATTTTCTACATTTACATTTCTTTCAGATAATGTTCTTCCAATAACTGTTCCATGAATTGTTAATATTGTTTTATAATTTAGATTATTCTTCTTTATATATAATATTGTACCCCCAGATAACCATTCATGTGCATGTAATATTTTTTTCTCATTAAAATATTTATCTAATTTTTCTAAAAATATACCAACAGCAACAGACCATAATAACGGTTCATCAAAAGTGAAATCTGAATTTAAAGAATCTATTTTATACCATTCCCAATATTTATATTTCCATAAATTTCTTTCTTTATTAAAAAATTCATCAAATTCTATTAGAAATACATTTGGCTTTGATTCAATATTCCAATATCCATAATGTACTTTAATTCCATCTAACTGATAATTTATTTCTTTTATATAATCTGGAGGATTTAGTTCAATAAATTCTAAATTATTTTTATATGGACCAATCAAAAAATATTTTTCATTATATTTTTCTTTCATATATTTTGCCTTAGTAGATATTGCAGTATATATTCCACCTACTTTATTACATACCTCCCAAGATTGTTCAAATAATATCATCTAAATATAATATCAAATATACTTCTCCTCTTTTTATTACCAGTTATACAATATGCTAGCTCATCTATATATTTCAATGCTTTTGATTTTTCATTATAAAATGCAATTGGTTGATATTGGAGCTGATAATTAATAAAATCTTTAATTATTGGAATAACCGTATATATTTCTTTCTTAAATATATCTTCTATAAAATCTATTTCAATACTTTTATCATATTTGTTTAATATTATTTTAACTTTATTTTTATCTAAAAGATCATATAATTTTTTATTTACATATAAAGAATAGAAATCTGGATTTATTACTAGAAAATTTATATCTGATATTTTTTCAATATTTAATATATAATTTATATTTGGAAGTACATCAAAAATAATTACATCATAATATCTTTTCAAATAATTTAAATCATTAACATTAAAATCTAAATTATCTATAATTTTTAAATGAAAGTATGGTAATATCTTTATTCCTTCATATATTTTATTTCCAAAGAATTTTTCATTATTTAAGAATATTAAATTTGAAGAATAAATTCCATTTGTATCTATTATCAATACTTTATAATTATATTCCTTCTTTAAATATGCTGCAAGATTATTTGCTAATGTAGTTTTTCCAACTCCTCCTTTTAATGATAGAAAAGATACTATCATAATCCTAATAATTTTGAAAATCTTATTTCAGCCTCTTCCTTTGAAAATTTTTTCTTTACATATATTTCATGAGTTTTTAAGAAATTTCCTATTATTTTTATATACTCATCCTTATCTTTCGCTTCCTTTATCTTTTCATATAAACTTTCCTCCTTCAATGAATTCTTTATCCATTCGGGAAAATGATTTTTATGATAATTAAATTTATCTTGATCTGCATTGTATAACCAAATTAATAAATCTTGAAGACCATATAATTTTTGTCCATCAATAGTGATAAATGCTTGTTTTTCATCATCAACTTCAATCATATTAAATTTTATATTATTATATCTTTAAAAAATATTTATGACAGGTATTGTATTTTATTTCCATGCACATCAACCAAGAAGAATAAGGTATTATTCATTTTTTGATATTGGATATAAAAATTATTTCAACGACGATCTAAATAAAAAGATACTAGATAGGGTTGTATATAAATGTTATAAACCAGCATTAGAAATGATATATGACAATATTACAAAGTATGATATAAAAGTATCATTTTCAATTTCTGGAACATTGATTGAACAATTAGAATTATATCATCCAGAAATTTTAGAATTATGGAAAAAATTAGTAGATACTGGAAATGTAGAAATTGTATCAGAAACATATTATCATTCATTAGCATATTTAATTGATAAAGAAGAATTTATTAATCAAATAAAATTGCATAGAAAGAAAATAAAAGAAATATTTAATTATAAATCTAAAAGCTTTAGAAACTTTGAACTTGTATTTAACAACGAAATTGGAGAAATTGTATATTCTTTAGGATATAAAGTAGCATTAACTGAAGGGACTGAAAAAATTTTGGGAAATAGAAGTCCAAATTACGTATATAAATTAAAAATAAATAATTTAAGATTATTATTAAGAAATTATAGATTATCTGATGATATAGGATTTAGATTTACAAATAAGAATTGGTCAGAATATCCATTAACTGCAGATAAATATTATTTATGGTTAAAGAGCACCCCTGGAGATATAATAAATATATTTATGGATTTTGAAACAATTGGAGAACATATATGGAAAGAATCTGGAATATTTGAATTTTGGAATAAATTATTTGAGTATATTGGAAAAGAAGAATATTTTGAAACATATAATATAACTGAAGCTGCAGAAGAATTTGATTATAAAGATGAATTAAATATTCCAGAACTAATATCATGGGCTGATATTGAGAGAGATCTATCTGCATGGATTGGAGATAGTATACAAAGAGAAGCTTTAGATTATTTGAGAGAATTATATAAAAAGTATAAAAATGATGAAAAAATATTAAATATATTAAGATATCTATCAACTTCAGATAATTTCTATTATATGAGCTTAAAATATAATAGTGATGGGGATGTTCATAAATATTTTAGGGAAGAGGCTTTTACAACCCCATATGATTCTTTTATATCATATATGAATATTTTAAAAGATATAGAATTAAACCAGGCTATTGAAAATAGAAATTAGTTTTTCTACAGAATTTCTCCAAGATAAATTTTTTATATCATCCAAACATAATTTTATCTCATATTCTCCTAATTTTGGATAAGATAATAGTGCCAATATATAATCGGCCATCTTATTTACATCCCAAAAATCAACTGCTAATGCATTTTTTAATACTTCATATACTCCTGTTTGTTTTGATATTATTATAAAGTCTTTATATTTTAAAGCTTCAAATGGTGTTAAACCAAATGGTTCTGATACAGATGGCAAAACAAATATATCTGCTATTGAATATAAATATTCTGCTAAATCATCATCAACCCATCCGGTAAATATTACATTTTTTGATATATTTAAATCTGCAGCCATTTTTATTAAATATTCTAGCATTTCCCCAGTTCCTGCAAATATAAACAATACATCCTTTCTTTTTTCCAAAACTTTTTTAGCTGCCCTTAATAAATAATCTGGACCCTTATGCATTGTCATTCTCCCAAGATATAATACTATCTTATATTTTTCTTTTATTTTACTATTTATTTTCTCTTTTATATTAAAATCATCATCAGGAGCATTGTATATTACATCAATTTTCTTTTCATCACAATTATAATATTTTGTTAATATATCTTTTTCTCTCTTACTTACTACTATAATTTTATCTGCATATTTACATGCTTCTAATTCTATTCCATAATCATAATCATATAAATATTTTAAAGCATCCGGATTCCCTCCAACTCTATCATATACTAAAGAATGAAAATGAACAACCAATGGTTTTTTATATATTTTCTTTATTTCTATACCTGCTAAAGCAGTTAACCAATCATATGCATATATAATATCAAAATCTAATTTCATTTTTTTCAATAAATCCAATATTCTATCTTTATATTCAATTACAGCCTTTTTATAGTCTATAATTTTCCTTTTATATAAAGTAAAAGATTCATATTTAAAATAATCTATATATGATTGATATACTTTCATATTTAATCCAAAGATTTTTGAATTCTTTAATTTATTATTCCAAAAAGATTTTACATCATCAGTCAGGTTTAAAATAAATAAATAAACATTATTATTAAAATAATCGAGATATTTCAAATAATAATATGTTACTTTTTCTAATCCACCACCTTTCTGAGGAAACACTCCCCAAGATAAAAATAATATTTTCATAATTAAAAAATGAATAAAAATAATTATAAATCTTTTAACAAAAATATTTGTATGAAAAAAGTAATTGAATTAGAAAACTTTGATTATGCTGTTATAAATAATAAAGGTTCTTTTTTGTTTTTACCTTTACTATATAACAGTAGATATTTTGGTTTATTACAATATTATAACAACAATTTTATCAAAATAATAGAAAAAATAGAAAATAGAGATATAAACTATAATGAAATTGAAAAAGTAATATTAAAAGATTATAATGATTTAAAGATAATATATAAAGATGGATGGGAAGAATATAAATTAATAGATAATAAATTAATATATAAAACAAATAAATATTCTACATTGAATGTTTATTTCGATATAAGATATTTATATGATATAGATGAATGGGGAAGAATATATAATAATGAAAAAAGTAATGATTATGTAAAAATAAAATTTAATAAAGGAGATTTAAGCTATGAAGTAATAATAAAAGGATTTGAGGTTTATGAAGAATTAAATAAATGGGTAAAGGTAAATTATAATTATGATTTATATAGAAAATCACCTCCATTTGAAAGATATTTATATTTGCCATTTTCTTTTTATGCTAAAGAATTAGAAATAATATATAAAAGGGATAAAGAAAATTTAAGTGGAAAGAATTTAATTGAAAATAGGTTACTATCTTTTATTTATGATAACAATATTTCTGCAGGTTTTCCATGGTATTTTCAAGAATGGAGCAGAGATCTATTAATTTCATTAAATGGATTATATTATATTAATAAAGATATTGTAAAAAATAAATTAATTGAATATTCAAATTATTTTTTATTAGATGGAAGATTAAAAAATATAAAAAATGAAAATGTTGGAAATTCTGATGGAATTGGATTATATATTTTTAGACTATTTCAATTTAAAGATTTATTTGAAAAAGAATTATTTGATAAATTAGTAAATAATATAATTGAAAAGCTAAAATTATTTGAAGAAAATTATTTAGATGAAAAATTATTTTTATTTAAAGCATATCCAAATGAAACATGGATGGATACATTAAATAGAATTTATCCGATAGAAATACAATTTTTAATGGCAAATGCATATGACAATTTATATAATTATACAAAGAATGATGAATATAAAGAAAAATTAGAAAAAATAAAGAATTCAATTAGAAAGAATTATTTATCAGATTATTCATTATATGATGATATAAAAAATAAAAAGATAAGATGTAATGTATTTTTATCTTATTACTTTTACCCAAAGATCTTTTCAAATTATGAATGGGAAAATATATTTGATTATTCATTAACACATTTATATCTAAAATGGGGAGGAATTAGCAGTTTATCAATATTTGATAAAGAATTTATTCCATATAGTAATGAAGATAATTATTTCAAAAATGAAGGAAAATCAATGCATAATGGAGATTCATGGATTTTTATAAACAATATTGCTGCTATAGATTTATACAATTTAAATAAGGAAAAATATTGGGATATAATAAATAGTATTATGAAATCTAACGAAAGATTAATAAAAATGATAGGAACATTACCAGAGAGATCCAGTGCATACGAATTAAAACCTGCAGGAGCCCTACATCAATTATGGTCAATATCAACTTATATAGAATTATTAAATAATATAAAATATGATGTGGTGGAAAAAATACGGGTTCTCTAAAAATCCTTTAGATATAAGACCAAGTGAAGATTTAGTTGGAGTAGACGATATAATAAAGAAGGTAAAAGATTCTATAATAAATGGTGAAATATTTCTATTATATGGACCAATTGGGTCTGGAAAAACTTCTTTAGCATTTAGAATCAAAAAAGAACTATCAGATGATTATAATGTAATATATATAAATGGAGAATATGAAAAAGATAAAGATATAGATGAAATAATTGAAAAAAATAAATATATTAAGTTCTTATTCTTTAAATTTGAAAATAAATTACCTATAGTATTAATATTAGATGAATATTATAATTTTTCAGAAGATGTATCTAAAAAACTAAAATATTTATATGATAATAGGATTGCTCATTCAATAATGTTAATTCAACCATCTCCACAAATAATGAATGCTACCTTATCTTTCTTAAATAGATTATATAGAAAGATTGAAATGAAATTCCCTCCAGAAGATGAAATATTAAAATTGATAAATAAAAAATTAAAGGGAAGAGTAAAAATAGATGAAAAAATATTAAGAAATATAATAAGAAGGAATAATAATAATGTTAGACAGATATTTATTGAATTAAATAATTTATTGGAAGAGGGAATAGATAACATAAATAAAGAATTAGAAGAAATAAAAAATATAGAAAATGATATAAAATTGTCTAATACACAAATAAAGATTTTAGAAGTATTATATAAAAACAAAATGTCTTCAAGAGAAATATCTAGAATATTAAATCTTCCAAAGAATACTGTATCAAAATATTTAAATAAAATGTATAAACAGGGTATATTATTAAGAGAAATAAATAACAATGAATATATTTATAGTATAAATCCACAATATATAAATATTATATCAAAGAAGATAGGAAAATAGCCACCGTAGCTCAGCGGTAGAGCGCTACCCTGGTAAGGTAGAGGTCCCGGGTTCAAATCCCGGCGGTGGCACCATTTTTTCATTCATTTTTCATTATAAATATATTTAAAATTTACTAATATTATAATTATTTAATGTGTAATGATGAAAAATTAATAAGCAAGATATTTCTAAATATTAAACAAATAATTAGATTATCTTTTTATATATTTTATAAACAATCAAAGATTATCAAGAAAAGTAATAAGGTACGAGAATACATATGTTCATTAAACTATGGAGACTAGAGATAATTATAAATACAGAAGATATAAATATTGGAATAATAAAGAAAGTAAAAGTAAATCTGGAAGGTTTAGAATTAGTAAAATTATTGCTCGTGTAATAATAATTTTATTAATAATACTTATAATCATCTATAATCCTTCATATATAAAACAAATACTAAAAATCTTACAAACAAGTATTAACACTATTTCAACAACCCTAAAGTCAACAACAACATATACACAACCTACAATAAATTCAGCATGGGTTTCCCAATTCTTTAGCATTGTAAATCAATATAGGCAATCAATTGGTGCCCAACCACTGCAATACTGCCCTTGGCTAGATGAGTTTGCTTATGTTAGATTTAAAACAATGATTCAGAATCCAGCAATAAGTCATTATAGTTTTGACCAAGACTTTAATAAATATTTAAATCAATATCGAAGCTTCTTATTAATTAGTGAAGAAGTTCTGTATCCAGCTGGTTATACACCAAATGAATATGTACAAGATCTTCAATTAAATGCACCTATTCATTGGGAAGGTTTAATAGATAGTAATTATACATATTATGGATATTATATCAGATATGGACCATCTTATGTAATTATTGGTTCATGTCCAGTAACTGAAATACCTGGTCCGAATATAAATATACCGCAATACTTCAAATCCTATGGATGTTCAGTAGAAATTGAAAATAGTACATGGTTGGTAATTGAACTAAGTAACTGGTGCAGTGGACCTGAAACATTACCAGTATCAGTAATTAATGAAGACCTTCCTCAACAATATTACATGTACTTACCAATACAGTACAATTTACCAACAAATGACAAATATGTGAAACTAGTCATAAATCTTAGCTCAACAAGCCCTGTTAAATTATTTTTATTTACACCATATCAATTTAATTACTTTGAAGGTCTATATCAACGAGAAGCATGGTCATTTACAGGCCCTGCATATTACTATGGTGGTATATCAACAACATTTAATATAGAAATTTTGCTAGATACATATCAATTATCTAATGAGGGCTATTATTTAGTAATTAGCAATGTACTCCCAAATGCTCGATATGCATATATCAATGGTAATGTAACAATTGTATATACACCAATAACACCAAATATAACATTATCTAATACAATTAATATTAATTGATCAAACTATGAAGTAATAAAAATTGATATTAATACCTAAAAATTATGTACTGTTACATTTTATATGGAATCTAATAAATCTATCATAACAACAACATATACAACAGCACCACAATTGTTATTAAATATATAGATCTTAAACTTTGTAATATTTCAAACTTAAATTTTTCCCTATTAGGATAGATTAAATTAAAAAATTATATGTATCTTCCAATGAGATAAATTTATATTTTAAAAACAATAAAATATTAGAATGATAATAAACTTT
Organism: Candidatus Nanopusillus sp.; assembly: GCA_028275885.1. GTDB lineage: Archaea > Nanobdellota > Nanobdellia > Nanobdellales > Nanobdellaceae > Nanobdella. The sequence continues at coordinate 16,852 of JAPWTW010000004.1, read as the reverse complement.
GGAATACAAGAATATCTATTTCTTTTTATAGTATCAGAAATAATAATTGGATTGGTATTGCCCTTTATAATAATAAAGGAAGAAAAAGAAAAAATAATTGAATTAAAATTATATTCATTAGTAGGTTTTATATTATATGTATTAGTTGGAATGACATTTATAGTAATATTAGCATTAATAGGTTATTATTATAATTTTGGATTATTCAATTATAATTTAGGTTATATTATTGGATTTACATTATTTATAATTGGATTAATATTACAAGGTGTTGCAGAAGCAACCCTTGGAAAATATTATTTGCCATCTATTGGAACTGTTGAAGGTCAAAAGATAATTAAAAATGGTATATACAAGTATATAAGACATCCAGGATATTTGGGAGAAATAATAGTATTTTTTGGACTTGGATTTGTAACATATAGTTTATTAGGAATATTAGGAGCTTTTATTGTATCATTAATAGTATATGTTGGAGAAGTAATTCCAGAAGAAAAATATATGTTAGAAAAGTTTGGAAAGGAATATGAAGAATATATGAAAGAAACTTTTAGATTTATTCCTTATATATTTTAATTTTTCATATATTTTATCTGGGACCGTAGTCCAGCCTGGAAGGATGTCGGTTTGGGGTACCGGTGGTCCCGGGTTCAAATCCCGGCGGTCCCATCAGTATATAATAAATACAATTACCCCAATTATTCCTCCGACTAATAATCCAATATTTAAATAATTATATTGAATTTCTTTATTGAATTGTATAACAATATTTAAAGGCTGATTTGTCAAACTATATATAAAAAATAATATGTATTTTTTGTATATTTGTATATCCTTGATAAATTGATGTAAAATTACTGCCATTTTGAAAATTTTGATAATTTTGTTGGTTCATTATATAAAAGGATAAAGGAATTGATGAATTGAAATATATATTTAAATATTGATTTAATGAAGTTATTGGATAAGAAAAATAATATGAAGGATATAGAATATAAAAATCACCATAAGATCCTTGTCCCAAACCATATAGATTTAATTGATTTATATTTATAGAATTTACTGAAATATTTAATAATGTTGATGAGTAATTTTGTGAATATATATTAAAAAAGACTAAATATTAATAATAAGAAAAATAATTTCGATTTATTCATAAGAGTTTACTATTTTTCATTTTTTATAAGATTTTATTTAAATATTTCATTATGAGAACATTTATTTTTTATTCAAATACAATAAGAACTGATGGAAATTTTAAAAATATATATTATTCTGGAAGATTAGATATAGCAATTAATTCAATTATACATGCTTTCTTTGTATCAAATGGATTAAGAAAAAATATTAGATTTGATTTATATTTAAATGGAAAACCTGTTCCTCCTAGATTAATAAGGATAGAATCTGATATAAATACACCATGGTCAAAAAAGGATATATCTACACTATTATCAATATCATTAAAAAAATATAATAAAAAGAATATTAAAAATCCTTTTCCAGGTATATATGTTGATAAAATTGACTTTTTCGATTTATTAAGAGAATATAAAAATAGTGGAAAGAATATATATTTATTAGATAAAGATGGAGAATTTATTGAAAATATAAAAATTGAAAATCCAGTATTTATTATTGGAGATTTTTTAGGAGTACCAAAAGATATAAAGAAAAAAATAGAAAATGATATAATAAAGATTTCTTTAGGAGATATTAATTATTTTTCATCACAAGTTATTGTAATATTAAATTATTATTTGGATAAGATGAATTTTGAAAAGGATATATATGATACTTCATATAAATTTGTTTATAGAGAATGATACTTGGTTTAGATCTATCTGCAAAAGAAAATAATAGAACTGGATATTTTTACTTTAATAAAAAACCAATATTTGGGATATTAAATAAAAATGAAAAAATATTGAATTTAATAGAAAATGAAAAATTCAAATATATATTTATTGATGCACCTTTAAGTTATGAATATCCATATAGAATAGAAGAAAAATTATTATATAAATATGGATTCAAACCATTACCATTATCTTTAAAATCAATGAAATTATTATATGAAAGAGCTAATTTATTAAAAAGTAAAATAATAGAGATTAATAAGGATATAGAGGTATATGAAACATTTCCAAGAGCTGTAGAAAAAATATTAAAATTAAAATATCAATATTTTTCAAAAGTATTTAAATATAAGGACATTTATGATGCATATTTATCCTATTTATCTGGTTTATTCTTTAAATTAAATAGATATCAAAAATTTGGAAATTTAATATTACCAAAAATATAATATATATAGGACCCGTAGTTCAGCATGGACAGAATTCTCGGTTGCGGTCCGAGAGGTCCGGGGTTCGAATCCCCGCGGGTCCATATATAAATTTTATATTACTAAAAGATGTAAATAATAAAATTTCATCATATTAAAATATAATAACATGCCTAACAAACTTATTTATCATGAATGAATAAAAGCAGAAAAAGATTAACTCATAAGATTTACATCTAATATTATTAGCTATCTATGTAGGTAATCTCAATGCGGCGGAGGGGATTTGAACCCCTGGCGGATCTTATCCAATCGGACCTAAACCGACCCCCTTTGACCGCTCGGGCACCGCCGCTTATAAAAATTAATTTACTTTTTTTATATAAAATTTATCAACTTTCTTTTCTCCTTCTTTTAAATTAATTATTCCATCTTTACACTTTAAATTTATATCATTTATTAAATCTTTATACTTTAAAACATATTTTATTATATCAGAAATATATAAATTGGTTTCTAAATATAATTTTCCATCCTTTATATTGTTTTTAATATATTCTTCCAATATTATATTTAATTTTTTATTATATTCATCTCTTTCCTTATATATTTTCTCAATATAATTATTTAAATTATTTATATCAACATTATATTTATTCTTTATATCTAAAATTTTTTCTTCATAATCTTCAAATTCTTCTATAACCCTATCACCAGCAACAAATCTAAACCTTATTAACCCATCTGCAATTTTTTCTACACTTTTTATTTTTACTAATCCAATTTCCAATGTATTATCTAAATGTGTTCCAGAACATGCTTCAACATCTGTATTTTCTATTTCAACAATTCTTAATTTTGTTTCTGGTATAAATCCTCCCTGGTATATTATAAATCCATACTTTTTTTCAGCTTCATTCCTTAATAAATAAAATTTATTTATTTTTCTCCCTTCTAATATTATTTTATTTAATTCTTTTTCAATTAATTTTATTTCATTATATGAAGGTACTTTATAATGCGTAACATCCAATTTTCCTTCATATTCATTTTTTTCAGCACCTGCTTGCCATATATGATTTCCATATATTTTTCTTAATACAGATGTTAATAAATGAGTTGCAGTATGATGTCTTGATATTCTATATCTTCTATCTTTATCAATAATTTGCAAAATATTTGAATTTTTATCCCAATTAATTTTTCTATCTATTTTATGTAATATTATTTTTTCATATTCAATTACATCAATAACTTTTGCAAAATAATTTTCAAATCCATCAATTTTATTACCATTTAAATAATCTTTTAATACTTCTTTTACATAATATGGAAAATCATAATTATTTAAAATCTCATTTGAATAATTTTTTATTTCATCTAAATTAAATATATATCCAGTATCATTTACTTGTCCACCTTTTGTTGGATAAAATACAGTTCTATCAAATATTAAATATTCTTTTTCCATCCCTATTAATTTTCCAATATCATAATATTTTTTCCATGATTCATAAAATGATTTATATGTTTCGGGATAATTTAATTTTAAATTTAATTTTTCTTCTTTTTTTATTTTTCTAGATCTTTCTTTATGCTCTTCAATTAATTTATTTAATTCTTCCATATTTATTTTTATATTGGGATTTATATCTTCCATAATTTCTAAAGAAATTCCATATGATGTATATAGTTCAAATATTTTCTTTGTATCAACATTTTTTAAATTATTTAAAATTTTTTTAGCATTTCTCCTTACTTCCAAATATTTTTCATATTCATATTTTAATATATCAACAATTTCATTTATATTTTCTCTTAATTTTTCTTCATACCAATCATCAGAAATTTTTATTAATAATTTTCTTAAAAAATCTTCTATATCATTTATTTCAAAATATTTATCAATAAAATAAAACATTCTCCTCGCAATCAATCTTAAATTATAATTTCCACCAATATTTGAAGGTAATGCTCCATCAGATATTGCAATATATAATGATCTAATATGATCTGAAATTGAATATATCGCCCTCATTATTTCAATATTATTCTTTGGATCTATTCCTTTTTCCTTTAAAAATTCTTCAAAGGATTTTATATCATTTTTTTCAAAATCAAATAATGAAGAATACATTGAAATATTTGATAATAAATCAATATCAATTTCGTATTTTATATTATCTAATAAAAATTTTATTGTATTTGGAAATACAACATCATATGATGTACTTGTACCATTTGTAACCCATGCAACCCTTTCCTGTCCCATTCCCATATCTAGAACTTTCAATTTATCCAATTCTATCCATTCATTATTAACAACTTTATACTGCATATATACCTGATTTGCAACCTCCAAACCCCTTATAAAGAATTCAATTGATGTACCACCATTTCCCCCACCTTCCCATTTATCTTCATGAAATATAAATTCATTCATTGGAAAATTATTATCTTCAAACCAATAATATAGATCTAAAAAATATTGATTTATATCATATTCTTCAGGTTTTACAAATGCATGTTGTCCAATCATTACAAAACCTGTATAATGTCTTCCAGTTAATCCAACATTTTTTACATCATTAAACCTTAAACAAAATTGAGGGATAGTTAATTTTTTTGATGGGGGTTCTGTATATCCTTCTACAACCCATGGTTGAAAATCTGCAATTGATGCAATTACAAAATCAATATCATTTCTCCATCTTGCTACAACAGGATATCTATTTATTATTGCATAACCCTTTTTATTTAAATATTTTGAAAAATTTTCCCATACTTCACTATATTCTAATTTTTTTCCAACAGGATTATTTATAAAACCATAATTTTCATGATCCCCACATATTTCCCTATTTTTATCAAAAGTCCAAAAATATCTCCCACAAATTTTACATTTTTTTCTAAGTAGACCTAAACTTTCTAAAGATTTTCTTGGGTATAATTTTTCATAATCAGAGTACACCCTTTTTCTTCAATAATTCATATTTTTGCATTACTAATATTTCATCCATTGATAATTCGGAACCATTCATAATTTTTTGTTGTATCCTTGAATATTCTTCAACTATTTTATTCTTTTCATCTTCTGATATTTCAATCGATTGTTTTTGTAATTTCTGACTTATATATCTTTGTAAATCTTCATTTAATTTATCTTCAAGTTCTTTTATTCTATCCTTTATCTGCTTTATTTGTTCTTTAATTTTATTATATTCATCCATTATTTGTGTTAATCTTTCTTTTATCTGTTTTATTTGTTCTTTCACAACCTTTCTTTCATCAATGTTCTTTCTAATATTTTGACCTATTATTGATAATTTAGATCTATAAGCATTATATTCTTCCTTTAATTTATCAATTTCTTGTAAAACAGAGGATATTTCTTCATATTTACCCAAAAGTTTTCTTAAATATTTTATTCTATTCCAAATTTTCTTTTCTTGAGAATATGATAAAACTTCAGTCTGTAAAACATATTCCAATGTTTCCAATTCCTTTTTATATTTATTTATATCTTTTACAATATCCTTATTCTTAAATATATCTTTCCTTGTCTGTTTTATTTCATCTAATTTTTTCTTTAATTCTTCTAACTTTTCCAATGTCTTTTGCCTTTCATTCATTAAATTATCCAATATTTTACTATATTCCTCTTTCTTACTTACTAATTCCTTTAATTTTTCCAATAATTCTTTCCTTTCTTTATATAAAACTTTCTTTCTAGAGTATAAATTTTCTTTTTCCTCTCCTAGCTTAATTAATTCTTTTTTTGCTGCGATGATGCCTCTATAAATCTTATCTGAATCTGTCACCTTAAAATAAAATTATATATAAAAATTTATAAATTTTAGAAACCAAATAAGGATGCCAAACCTTCTAATGCTTGCTCTTCTTTCTTTTCTTCTACCTTTTTTTCTTGCTTTTCTTCTTTCTTTTGCTCTATTTGTTGTGAACTAACCTGTGCTGGAGCAAAAGATAACGATTCTTCCTTTATTTTATCCAAATCAACCCCCTGTAAACTTGCTAATACAGCATTTATCATTGCATCATTTGGTTCTATTCCTACTGATGTCAATACCTTTTTTATATTATCTGCATTTATTTCTTTTTTAGCTTCATGTAATAACCATACAGCATATATGTATTCAAGACCCATTTATTATTGTTAAAAAGAATATATTTAAAAATAATGCCTTCTTACTTTATATCTTCAAATCTTTGAATTAATTTATCTAATATAGGCTTTACTGTTGTTGTTAATAAATCTTCATAGGATACTCTATGTGGTTCAAATGGACCATGTCTTCTAATATAATCTGCAATTTCCAATGCTTTATTTCTTGTATAATCAAATGCGGGATCATCAAATAAATCTTCTGGTCCATATAATTTATCTTTTTTTACCTGGAATCCCAATGCAATTACCCTTGGGGGTCCATCAAACCTTGTTGCTCTTGCATTCTTTAAACTTACAGGTAATAAAGGACCCCAGTATGATCCCCTCATCCATCCATTTACCATATATGGAAATGAAAAAGCTTCTAATATTTCTCCAACAGCTGGAAATCCTTTTTGAGCTCTCACAATCATTACTGGATCATCTTTTCCTGCATATCTTCCAGCTTCCTCATATAATCTTTCTGTAGAAGAAACTGCAACAGGTTCATTATTTGGATATTTATCGGACCTAGGATACACTCTTTTTATAGCAAATCTTTCAGATGTCCCAATTAGTAATAATAAATCATAAATTTCTTCTGGAGAATTTAAATATACTCTTTTATGATTGTATAAATCCCAAACCTCAAATCTAAATCCGGGTCTCATATCAGGATCAATTATCAAACCTGGTGTATTAAATGGATTTGCAAACATCTGAAATAAAGGATAATTAAAAGCTCCAGATTCTGCTTTATCTGCAGCAAACACAATTATTGACTCAGAAGACCTTAATGTGAATTCCATTTCTGCAACTCCAGGTCCCATTCCAATTAATGAACCAGTAAATTCATTTTTTAATAAATCTCCACCTGCACCATATAAATTCATTTCTTTTGCAATTTCAGAATTTTTCTTAAATATTTCAAATGCAATTTGATGTATTTCTCTATTATTTTCCCCTTTATTATGCAATATTATTAAATTCAAATCATCTCCAACATGTGATACAAAATAATCAAATATTTTTTCTCCCTTATATTTATCTAATATATCTGAAGCTGTTTCTTCAAATATTTCTGGAATAGTTGAATTTCCAACTAAACTTCCTATATCAGCTTTTAGAACACTTATTGTTATTTTTTCTGATGATATCATATAATATTTTTTAATTTCATTTTTTATAGTATTATTATACCACCAAAATATAAAAATTTCAATAGTTAAATACCTTTCTTAAAAATATTTAATAATGGCGAAGGCTTCACCTCCTTACATAAAATATATGATACATGCATCAATATATATTGATGGTGTAGTTGAAAAACCAGATGTAATAGGAGCAATATTTGGACAAACAGAGGGACTATTAGGATCTGAAATGGATCTAAGAGAATTACAAAGATCTGGGAAAGTTGGAAGAATAGATGTAGATCTTAAGGTAGAAAATGATAAAACAATTGGAGAAATTAGGATACCAACAAGTTTAAATAGATTTGAAACTGCATTAATTGCTGCAACATTAGAAACTGTAACAAGAATTGGACCAACACATGCAACAATAAAAGTACAAAAAATAGAAGATATAAGAAAAACAAAAGTACAACAAATATTAGAAAGAGCCAGAGAATTATTAACAAAATTGATAAATGAAGAATTACCAGATCCAAAAGAATTACTATTATATTTAGAATATTCATATAATATGAAATCATTAATTGAATATGGACCAGAAAAATTACCTGCAGGACCTGATATAGATAAAGCCGAAGAAATAATATTAGTGGAAGGAAGAGCAGATGTTTTAAATTTATTAAGATATGGAATTACAAATGTAATAGCATTAAATGGATTAAATGTACCAAAAACAATAGTTAATTTATCAAAGAAAAAAATTATAACAACATTCTTTGATGGAGATAGAGGTGGAGATTTATTAGTAAAGGAATGTATGCTAAGTGGAGTTGATATCGATTTTGTAGCAAAACCTGAACCTGGAAGAGAAGTTGAAGAATTGTCTGGAAAAGAAATATTAAAAGCATTAAAGAATAAAATATCTTTTGATCAAGTTAGAGCATATTATGAAAAATTAGAAGGAAGTACTGAAGATATAAAGAATATTAGAAATGAAAAGAAAATAAAAGATCCAATATTACAAAAATTAAAGTCATATATGAATGATATATTCAAAACTGATCAGGCTTTATTATTGGATGAAAACTTTAATATATTAAATAAAGTACCTGTAGATAAATTGGGAGAAACAATATTAAAACATAATAATTTGGTATATTTAGTAATTGATGGTATATTAACGAGGGAATTATTAGAATTGATAGAAAAGAGTACAAATATAAAATATATAGTATGTATAGATAGCATACAAAAGAGTAGTAGTAAAGTAAAAATATATACAATAAACGACCTTGATAAAGTCTAGATTTTTTCTATTTGATAGTTTATTATTCCACTAATAGAATTATTTCCTACAGATGAATAATATAATGTTAAATATAAAATTCCACCAAGTTTTTCCCATTGAATAATTGTTAATCTTGTTTGATCATCTAATTCAAAATTATATTGTAATATAATATAGCTATTTGGTTGTATTACATATATATTTTGTAAAAAACTTCCAGAAGCTATTATTGATGATGTTTGATATGAATTTTTTAATGCTAAATATGAAAAATATATTTCAACAGAATAATTATTTGGATTATTTACATTAAAGGAAAAGTAATTTCCACTCACTGTAAAATTTGATATATATAGATCATATATATTTTTAGGATTTACCATCTTATTTTCACTAAAATATGTCGAATATGAATAATATATTAGGTAAATTACTGGTATAGAAAATACTAGAAATAACATATTTAATATTATTTTTTCTCTATCCATAATATATGGATGAATTTTATAAGTTAAAAATATATCATATGAAAAAACTTGAAGAGGCTAAGGAAAAATATTTAGCAGATCAACCAATATATTATATTTTAGATTTTATTAATTCATTGGATTTCTTTTTTACAACATCATCATGTGCAGGCAGGATAATTTTATTAAAAATACCAAAAAGTGGGAAAAAATTCGAGGCAGAATTTTTATTTAAATCACATTATTATGTAAACTTTTATTATATATGGAATAAACTATTAGATGTATATAAAAATTATGATGAGAAAATATACTTTAAACAAGAACCATTTATTTTGCATGTGTCTTCAAGAAATATAGAAAGAGCATATGAACTATTAAATATTGCAAGAAAATCTGGATTTAAACATTCAGGAATATTTTTAATAAATGATAAAAGGGTAATGGTTGAAATTGTTGGAAACGAAAAAATTGAAACAATTGTATCAAAAAATAAAAAATTATTAATAAGTAAAGAATATTTTTATAATTTAGTAAGAGAGGCAAATGAAAAATTGAAGAAAATGAGAAAAAGAATGGATATATTTTATAAAAATCTTTTATCCTATTATATAACAATATGAATCATCACAATAACTGTCTATTGTTTCATTATTTATTTTTACAAATTTATATAAATAATAATTGTACATAAACTGATTATTTATATATGATTCTACAACATAACATTTAGCATTAAAATAATAATTTACATTATCATTATAACATCCAAATTCACTTATTGTACATATATTTGGCAAAAGATTTTTCAATAAGTTTTGTGATGATAAACAGTTAAAATAACTATCATATGGTCCAAATTTTATTATTTGATTATTTATAGAACAACTGACATTACTATAATTTATTTGAATATTTAAATGTATTAAAGCTGGATAATATCCACCAGTATAATATGTATACATTTCTAAAGCATTTTCTACAAATCTTCTACTAACTTTTACATTTTTTTCAATACTAATACTTACATTAGTTATATTATACCAATATCCATTAAATATATTTACCTCATCTAATACTTGATAATTAAAAATAGATAAAATTTGACTTGTATTTAAATATAAGCATGCATACATATATTCAGAATATTTATCATCTATTATACATTGATTATTAACAATTTGTCCAACTGATTCACATGGTATTACAATTGTCACATTTGTAATATTTGGATATTGTACTGGTAAAAGTTGAGATGTGTATAAATCTAAAACATAGTAATATGTATTATTAAATGATAAATTTAAGTATAAATTATCTCTAATTGTTTCTTTAGAATATGAATTTTTATATAAATATAAATAATTTGATTGGTTTGTTAAATTATAATATATAAATTGAAATGTTCTATTATATAAATAACCTATTAATTCATTATAGTACAATAAATACGGATATATTGAATATTCTATCCTATAATTTAGTTGTGGAAAAGTCAAACTTCTTTCATATTTATTTAATACAAAGAATGAATATTGCGGATTTGATAATATAAAACTATTTTCAGAAATATCATAATAAAAAGTTTGATATGAAAAATTTGCATATTTAAAATTTAAATTTGTGTTTAAATATCCAATTTCTTCTTTTAAATCTTTGTTTACAATATTTCCAATATTACCTAATATATTTATAATATTTTGGTAATTACTTACATTATTTAAAGGAATTACTGGAACACATAATGAATAAATTATATTATGATTATTTTCTACTTTTTCTAAATTAAATAAAAAGGGTATTTCACATTGTGAATAATAATCTGGAATATTATTCCCAAATACATAATTTATATTATATGTAGATCCTGAAAAAATATTTGTTAAAAGGTTATTCAATAAATTATATCTAATATCAAATGGTATATAAACAAATAATAAATATAAAAATCCTTGATATGCTATATAATCTTCACTTAAATATTTTAAAGATTCTGTTGCACGTTGAATCTGAGAATTTAAATAATATATACCAAAGACAGTTAAAATTATTACTCCCATGAATAATGCAATTGGTGCTAAAGATGTTTTCATATAAATTCAATATGTTTTTAAGATTATTAACTTTAAGTTATATAAGTATAGATACTATAATTTACATAAAAATTATATAATACTGTTGGTGGACAAACATAGAATGTATATAATTTACCATTTAAATAAACATTATAATCTATATATTCTTTATTTGGACATACTCCAATTATTGTATTATCTAAATAAAATGTTATAATTGTAGCAGAATTATTTAAATAATATAATACATTATTTGTTAATTCATTTATTATATAATCATTCAATGCCTTATTATTATTAAAACCTGCATATATATCTATTACTGGTACTGTTACATTATTAAAATAAATTAGAGAATTCAAAAAACCATTTGCAGATTTATATTCAATACCAACAGCATTTAAACTTGCAATATTATTTAGTGTTGGATTTCCATATGAAAATATATTAAAGATAAATATAAATAATAGAGCTATAATTATTAATATTGCAATAACAAATGATAAAAAGAAACCTATTTGTATCCTCATTGTATTTTAGTAATTTTACATGAAGATATATTTATTTGGCCCCCAGCAAATATATCACATGTGGTATTATATATACCATTCATATAAAGATATCCTACCCCATATAAAGATACTATTACAGGTTCCCCACTATTATATTCTGGTAAAACAATATAATATGATACTATTGGTTGAATATATACTTCATCATAATAAAAATTTTCTCCATATTCTACATAACTAATTATTTTAGCATTATTTATGATTTCATAGTTTTGATATATATTTTTTGTCTCATTATATATATATAAACTATAATTATAGAAATAGTTGATTAAAAATTGATTTAAAGATTGTAAATTTCCATCATATGTATAATTTAAACTATAAATATTGTATGCAACCCTATATGGAGATACACTTATATTATATTTAAAACTAAGATTATATGGATCGTATGAATATGAATTATTTATATTGTTAATATTATAGAAAAAGAAATATATATAATCATTATAAGAAAAATTTAGATAGGTATATATAAATTTGTTTGATTGGTTTGATTGATTAATAAAATAGTAAAATGTTCCAGATATGTTCATAAAGCATTGTTGATATATATTATTATATTTATTAATAATATTTTGATTTGGAGCATAAAATAATAATAATGGATTTTTGGTATTTTCATATAAACAATAATTTAATCTATCAATTAATAAACTATTTGTAAATTGTTGATAAGTATATTCTGAATATGATTCAATATTAAATAATGTATATAATATTGCTATAACAAAAAATACAAATATAATAATAACTGCAGCAGTTATATATTCAATTATATCTTTTAAAGATAGTGACCTCATGATCTAGAAGATAATATTGATACATTTAAATATGGGCCTCCAGATTCTGAACCTACCTTTGATAAAATAATAAACTCTGGAAATACTTCTTGACCTTTATCATTTATATTTCCCAAATCTAGTTTGAATATATTATTTTGAGTTTTATCATTTGGATTATAAATATATGTAAAGCTTGGATCACATAAATAATAATCCCCACATCCATTATAAAATGTAAAATTCGGATTATAATATATTGATAATGTTAAATATGGTTGATATACTGTATATTTTCCACTTGGAAATATTGAATTTCCATTACCTTGATTTATAAATCGATTATAATAACAACCTATATATGGGTTAGAAGTAGCTTGCCAATATTCAAATAATGTAATTGCTGAGGTAAATGCTAAATTAAATGCAACACCTGATACAAAACCCCATGGAAATGGCATAACTTGTTGTAATATCATATCTGCAACTTGCATTATAGAAAATTCTACAGTAGACCATAAAGCAGGTCCTGCTGATGATTGTAATGCATTGAGAATATTACCCCAAATATTACTATTTCCATATGAATATTGTAAATAAGCAGATTGTGCTGTATAAAATGCATATGTACCAACAAAGTTCATTAATGTTTGTTTAGCAATTGATGGTGTAGATTTAAATACATTGTTTAAAGCTGTCAATAAAGTTGTAGTACCACCGGCCTTCAATCCTGGAATATATGAAGCTACTGCAGATATAAAAGAATCTATAGCATTATATGCAAGTTGTTGCCATAGATCGTATACATAACATATTCCAATACTAACAAAAAAATTATTATTATCATACAATGGATTTGGTGGAAAGTAAGAAGGCATTGATGGAGCTATCCTAAATTCATAGAAAAAAACTGGTTCATTAGTTAATAAAAATGCTGCATTTATATTTCCAGGTTCAGATGTAGAATATGTAATAAAACTAGCAACTTCTAATACTAAATGTGGATTATGTGTACCAAATATTCTTGCAACAATATATGGAAAATATATTCCTATTAATGATACAATTATTAAAAATATTGATGCTATTATTGCATCTAATAATTCATCTAGATCCATATTATGTAGGAACAGTTTCTCCTATATATATGTTAATATTTGCTGTTTTTTCACTACTATTACTATTTACCTCTATATATATTGCTGTTGGTGGTAAAGAACCTGCAAAATATAATATTGGAAAATCTGTCTGAAAGATCTTTGTAAATAGATCACCAAATGTAGCAGCATCTATTATTTCACCTACAAAATTACTAAGAACTATTTGAGGATTTCTTGGAAATCCTGATAGTTCCACACATTTTGATGGATTATATGGTAAATCCTGACTTTTATAATCTATATTTGGGTTTGGAGCACAATATATATTACCACCACTAACATTTAGAGATGTAAATGTACATCCATTATTATTACATGTTATTATAGTATCATTTACTATAGTAAGAAACATTGATTTTGCTGCTGGAAAAAAATAATCCATTATATTTATAATAATTTGAAATAAACCTAAAGATTTACTATTAGAAGAATATGCCAATAAACCTGCATCAGCATTTAATCCTTGTATTTTTATATTTATTTGATTTACATTTAGTGATCTTTGTTTTATTAATTTGCAATATACTAATGCTGGTGCAAATATGACAGTATCTCCATTATCTATCGTAGAAACATTCCAATATGCTATTTTAACAGATAATGCACCTACAACAAAATTTGGGGGTAGACAATGATATAATTGCAAGTACCATCCATCATTATTTGTCAATACAAAAACATAATTGTAATCATAATTATTTATAAATACTCTTCCATAATAATTGTTATTTATACTATCAGCAATTGAATTTAAATATTCAATATATTTTAAATCATTTCCCATAGCAACTCCAATAAATACCATAATAATATAGAGTATTAAAACTGCCAGTACAATTAATACTATTATATCAAAAATTATTCTAAGAAAATTACTCTTCATATTATCTCAATCCAGATTGATTTAATAATTTGTGTCCTACATTTGTTACATTTACTTGCATAGAGTTATTTACTATATTATAATAAAATAATATTGCTAAAATTATTATTACCATTGCAATAATTAAAAATATTAAAAAGTTTATTGCATTATCAGCCTCCATAGTTATTACTATTTATACTATTTACAACATTTGTGCCATTTGTTTGTGGTATACTATTAA
Organism: Candidatus Nanopusillus sp.; assembly: GCA_028275885.1. Taxonomy (GTDB): domain Archaea; phylum Nanobdellota; class Nanobdellia; order Nanobdellales; family Nanobdellaceae; genus Nanobdella. The sequence goes on along the minus strand of JAPWTW010000004.1, from coordinate 1,811 downwards.
ATAAATTTACTCCACCTTTGAAATAAGAATACATAAATATTACTAATAGTACTAAGGCAACTATAAATAATATTACTGCTATTAAAAAAGTATTTACTTGAGTTTTTTTATCCATTTCCTCTTATTAATTGATATTTAGCAAATATATCTATATTTAGCCCTATTTTTGGCCCTAATATGATAAAAACAAATATTAATATTAGTATAATGAATATTAATGCTAAAATTATCTTTAAAAGTTCTCCAGTTTCCATTATAAATCTAAAAACTTTGTAATTTATAAACTATCTTGCCCCAACAATTGATGTTAATAGAATTACTCTATTTCCCCCTTCATATGTATATTCTATTATTATACCATTTGGTAAGGTTAGATTACCTGGAATAATTATAACTCCATCTGGTGGGGGATTATCTGAAGTTGATCCTATGTTTTGAGGAACGCCACTTTGATCTACTTTATATGAATTTACTAATAGTTTATTATATACATTTGAAATTTGTGGATTTGATGACATTATTTCATTATTTACATTACTTAATACATAACAAGGAATATTACTATTACTATTTGCTACCACATTATCTCCATACATAATTTGTAATGGAATATAGTTATGGTATTCCATCATTCCCAACATACATAAAACATCATTTAGTGTAACATTATATTTACTGTCATAATCAAATAATATTAATGCATATTCATTATGATTTCCTGCTATAATTACACTCTGTCCTAATGTTTCTCCATATGTATAAAATAAATATTTCGCAATCAAATATGTTGTATATAAATTTTGGCACTCTGATTTTGTTGGATTACTACAATATCCTTGCTTTTCTATATAATCTGCATATGATTGATTTAAATCCCTGAGCATTACTTTTATTTCAGAATTATCGATATTACTTAAATTTAAAGCCACTACGCCTTCTGGAACTAAATAATATAAAATTGGCGATTGAATTGCATATGCTAAATTATTTAATAAGTAAGATGCTACATCAAAACCAATCGTTCCTGTCAATAAACCTTTACCTGCTGGATTTAAAAAGACTTTTTTATATGATCTTCCAATATTTGATGCAATAGTATTTATTGGGGCTTTTCCAGTACTAAGATCTTTAAATAACAAATTTTTTAAACCTATATTTTGCAGTACTTCTTCAGTATATCCATAACTTTTTAAGATCTTTATATTCTGATTATAATTTGCTTTTATTCCAGAAGCTATACCAACAACAGTTGTAACAGCAACCACTCCTAATAATATATCATTTGCAATTGTTGCAGCATTGGATATTTCCTGTGCTACTGGGTTTATCATAAAACTTATACTTCCAGATAATGCATATCCAAACTTTGCCTCTGGTCTACCTGCATAACTAAGACCTTTTAACATATTAAAGAAAACTAATATTACAAATATTAGTATAATAACTATAACAATGAGCTCTATTATATTTTCACTTATAGATTTCATACCATTTATAAAAATTTTGAACTTTATTAAATTTTTACAATAAATTTCTAAATAAACTATATAATTAAAAGAAAGTTATTAAAATTATGTTAATGATAAAATTAAAACATCTAAATAAATTCAAAAAGTTAACAATAAACACAACATAATATATTACTTATATTCGTTGATATAATCATATACAATCTATGAGTAATATTTATAAACCTTATATAAAAAAGTTCATCTATTTAATAAGTATGAAAATAATTATACTTTTAAAACTTTATTGAAATTATATTATATGCAACTATATGGAAATTTAGATAGTATTTTATTTAAAAT
>JAPWTW010000003.1 GCA_028275885.1 Candidatus Nanopusillus sp. | reverse complement strand
TATTTTATCTCCAAACAATTGGAATATACCTTTAATACCTCTGATTGTTGAAGAGGCTTGGTATTATACTTATGGTTCAGATACAAATGCAATAGCATTATTTGGAGATACAAGTCAACAGTTCCATGCTTATGGAATTGCCACACCAATCGTTAATAGTAAGAATATATGTGGTGGAACAAATGTAACGGGAGGAAGTTATACTACTTGTGGTGGTAATACACCTGCATCTAATTTATCTACATTTGTACAATTTGGATATTGGAATGGTACTTATCCACCCTATTCTCAAGCAGTAATGTTAAAATCTGCAGTAACTTATCAATATTTAAATTATACATATTTCCCACCAAATGGAGGAACAGTTTATTCATATCTAATTGTTAATTCATCTTATGCACAAACAGGATATTATATTTATAATTCTAATCAAGTATGGGTTCCATTAACATTATTAAATATGTATCATTTATCATATAATCCAAATTACGGAAATTATACATATTATAATTTAAATTATAATCCTTTCCAATATAGTACATTACAAATAAGTGCAGGAACTGGTTATGATACTTCATATCAATATATACAATGGGTAGTAGCTAGAGCATATCCTCCAAATGGTGTAATGCCTTCAATTTATATTGGCTAAATCTTTAATAATATCTATTAACAAAAATAAAAAATATCACTTTATGAAGTTGAATTAATAATTATTATAATGTTCTTTATTTTTTATACGGCAAAATAAAAATCTTCATCAATAAATCTTTTATTTTTCATAATATCTATTTAGTTTATGATAGTAATTGTTGTAGGAGTACCTGGTGTTGGAAAAACTTCAGTAATTAATGAAGCTAAAAAATACTTAAAGTATGAATTTAAAGTTGTAAATACGGGAGATATTATGTTTGAATTGGCAAAAGAGAAGTATAATATAAATAACAGAGATGAAATAAGAAAGAAATTAACCTTTGAACAACAAAGAGAAATACAAAGAGAAGCAATTAAAAGAATAAAAGAAATGGAAAAAGAGAGTGATGTAATTTTAGATACACATTTAGTAATAGAATCATATGAAGGATATATTCCAGGTATGTTAAGAGAATATGCAGAAATTTTAAGACCAGACGGAATTGCAGTAATAATATCAGATCCTGATAAAATTTTTGTTAGAAGATTAAGAGATATACAAATAAGAGGAAGGGATATAGAAAATTTAAAAAGAATAGAAATTCAACAAAATTTGACAATATATTTTACTACAATACTTATGTTTGAATATAGTACAATAGTAGAAGTAATAAATAATGAAGAAGGATTATTAGAAGAATCTGCTAAAAAATTTGCAGAATTCTTAAATAAATTAAAAGAAAGTAAATTGAATAAATAATTATATTTTTATTTTTATAATTTAGTTATAGGTTATATCCAACTTTAAATTAAATTTCTATCCAATATTTTCTATATAGGGTTTGGGACTAATATTGGTAAGATAAAATTGAATATTAATGGACCCGCGGGGATTCGAACCCCGGAAGGATCTCTCCAATCGGACCTGAACCGACCCCCTTTGGCCGCTCGGGCACGGGTCCATAATTTAATATAGTTTAAAGAATTATTTATCTTATATGATTAGAGTATTGTTTATAGATTTATATAAAAAAGAATCAAAAAATTATATAACTGATTCAAAAACATTAAATCATTCAATTGATTTGCACTTTGATTATAAAACATATGAAAAAGATTCATTTGAAAATAATTTGACAATATTTTCTGTTGGGCATCAAAAAAATAAAGATAATATAAATTCACTAATTATTTACAAGTCTCCAATAACAGGTTCTTTAGATATTAATTTATCTTCCTTTGGTAAGTATATTAAATTAACAGGTAACGATATAATAGTTTTATATGGAAAATTAGATAAAAAATATTTTTTAATCATAGAAAATGATAATGTCATATTTTTGGAAAATGATATATCTGAAGACATATATAAAAGAAAAGAAGAATTATACAATACTTTAAAAGATATATATGGTGGAAAAGATTTTATTATTTTATTAAATGGGTTGGGATCAAAATTTACAATATATGGGAATTTAATTATATTTGAAAATAATAAAATAAAGGTTACAAAAGGTGGAATTGGATCTGTATTATATAGATATCATAATATATCTGGTTTATCAATTGGTGGAGATAATAAAATTGAAAATAAAAGATTAGATATAGAATTAATAGAAGGGGGAAAAGAATCAATAAGGGATTTTTATCAATCTATACCAGATAAAATTCCAATTTTAAATTATAAAAATATTTATCTATCTGATGAAGAAAATAAGAAAATATTTGATGATTATATTTATCCTTTAGTTAATAATTTAAGGAAAGAATATCCATACGAACCTTTTAATATGTTAGGACCTTTTTTAGGAATATTAAATGAAGAATATATAAAAGATCTAATTGATTTATCAAATAGATATGGTTTAGATACATTATATTTAGGATATATTTTAGGAACAATTCTAGAAGGACTGTATATTGGAAAAGTATCAATTAAAGATTTAAATAAATCATTATTTGATTTTGACAATTTAGATAAATCTTCAGAAGTAAATTATAATATTGCAAAATATTTAATAGAAAAAGATGCATATGGGGAATTATCATTATTGGGGAAAGATATAAGATATATTTCTAATTTATTTGATCTAAATGATATTTCAGTTTATATTCCATTTAATAATAAAAGTTCTGCAGTATTTAATCCATATATTTCTTTGGGACTGTTTTTACCAAATTTAATATATGATAAATATTTTTCAGATTATTTAATGAATGCAATGAATCCAGTTGAATATTCAGGATTTAATTTTGGGAAATTTGAATCAACATATGAAATAAATAATGTAGATAATAATGAAAATATTGGATTAAATGTAAAAAGAGAAAAAAGATTTTCTAAGATATTTGAATATCATAAATTGACTAATTCAATTCCAGGTAAAAATTATCCAAAGAGATTGATAGATATATATAATAAAATAGCAAAAAAATATAATATAAATTATACATTCGATCAATATTTTGATGAATATTTTAATTCATATCAAGAAATAATATATAATAAAGCCCCCGTAGTGTAGCCAGGACAACATTCCGGGCTTCGGTCCTGGAGATCGGGGGTTCGAATCCCCTCGGGGGCATTTAAAATTATATTTTTCTTATCTTAGCAATATAAAAACCTTCCGTATCATTATCCCAAGGCCATAATCTTATTGTATTTTTTATTTCTTCTTCATGTTCTAATTTATATCCATTATATTCGGAAATTATCTCAGATCTCTTTAAATTTGGTATTTCTATTTTTTCAACTTTAGCATTTTCTCTTTTAGATAATAAATAATCTATTACAAATTCATTTTCTAATGGTTCAACAGAACATGTAGAATAAACTAAAATTCCATTATCTTTTAATAAATCAAAACCAGTTAATATTAATTGCTTTTGTAAATTTGCTAATCTATTTATTGTATTTTCATTCCATATCTTTAATGTTTTATATGATTTCCTTATTGCACCAGTTCCAGAACATGGAGCATCTAATAAAATTTTATCAAATTTTAAATTTAATTTATATAATTTTCTTCCATCAATCATTGTTATAATTGTATTTATTACACCCATCTTTTGTAAATTTTCACTTAAAGCTTTAATTCTGTCAATTGATATATCATTTGCAATTATTAATCCTTCATTTTCCATATGCATTGCAATTTGTGTTGTTTTAGAACCAGGTGCAGCTGCCATATCCAAAACTAGATCATCTTTTTTTAAATCTAATGCTAAAGGTGGTATCATTGATGCAGCTTCTTGTGGATAATAGTATCCCAATTGAAATTCTACAGTATTTCCAATATCCCTTCTTTCTCCTTTTATCCAAAATCCATATTTATAGAAAGGTATTCTTTCAATTTCCCATCCATATTCTTTTAACCTTGATAATACTTCTTTTGCATTTATATTTAAATTAAAAGGATTTTGTTTTAAATTATATAAATTATCAATTTTTTCAGATATTTCTTTTAATTCTTTTTCTCTTAAATGATCTTGTTTTGATAATAATATTTCTTTTAAGTTTTCAAAATTTATATTATCCTTTACTTTTATTGTATTTATCCTTATAGATTTTTTTAATAATTTAAAAGACCATTCTAAAAATAATTCATACTTATCTCCTAATAATTCTTTAAAATGTTCTTCAAAACTCTTCTTAATTATCATCAGAAAAATATATTTTCATCATCTTTCAGAAGCGTAATGCTTCTTCACTAAAAAATATTTACTATTTCTTATTTTTAAATCTATCTATTGCCTCATTAATTATCTTTAATGCATCATCCTTTCCTTTAAATTCTTTAACTTTAACAAATTTTCCAGGTTCTAATTCTTTATAATGTTCATAAAAATGTTTTATTTGATTTAATATTGATTCTGGTAAATCTTTTATATCCTTTATATTTGAAAATCTTGGATCTATTTTTTCATGTGGTACTGCAATTATTTTTCTATCAATTCCTTCCTCATCTTCTGTTATTAATACACCAATTGGTCTTACCCTTATTAATACTCCAGGAATAAATGATTCATATGTAATAACTAAAGCGTCCAATGGATCCCCATCTTCTTCTAAAGTTTCTGGTATAAATCCATAATTAAATGGATAAAACATTGCGGTATATAATATTCTGTCTACTTTTATTACTTTTTCTTCTTCATCAAATTCATATTTTACATTGCTACCCTTTGGTATTTCTATTAATACATTTATATCCTCTGGAGGTTGTTTTCCAGCTTTCATTTTATTATAGTTTACTATCTTTTTATAAATTTAATTTTTATAATAAAAAATTATGGGTAGAATACTTCATGGTAAATTTAGAAGGGAAGCTAATAAAATATTAGAAAAATATTTGAATTTATTTACTACAGATTATAAGAAAAATGTAAAAATATTGGAAGCTGTGGCTGAAATTCCATCAAAAAGATTAAGAAATATGTTGGCTGGATATATAACAAGGCAAATTAAAAAATTACAGAGCTCATGATGGCGGAGCAAGCAATAATATATATAGGAAATAAACCATTTATGAACTATGTAACAGCAGTAGCAATGCAATTTACAAGCCAAGATGCAAAAGAAGTTGTAATTAAAGCAAGAGGAAGATATATATCTAGAGCAGTAGATGTAGCAGAAGTAATAAGGAAGAAATTTATGGCAGGACAGGTTGATATAAAAAGTATAAGTATAGATTCAGAAGAAAGGCAGGTAGATCAAAGTGGTAAAAAGAGAAGGATATCAAGTATTGAAATTGTACTTGTTAAGAAATAATAATCTTTTTTATATTTTTTGATAATTATTTATTTAATATAGCGGGGTAGGGCAGCCAGGAGTGCCCGGGGGGCCCATAACCCCCAGGTCGGAGGTTCAAATCCTCCCCCCGCTATTTATTTAAAAACAAGAATTCTAATTTTTAAACATAGTAGTTATTAAATTATAATGCAAATAGGTATTACTGGAAAGCCAAATGTTGGAAAATCTACAATGTTTAAAGCAATAACACTACAAGATGTGGCAATTGCAAATTATCCATTTACAACAATAGAACCAAATAAAGGTTATGGATATGTTAGAGTAGTAGATGTTGGACCAGAGTTTAATGTTAAATCAAATCCAAGATATGGTTTTATAAAGGGAAAATATAGATTTGTTCCAATAGAAATATTGGATATAGCAGGATTGGTTCCTGGTGCACATGAAGGTAGAGGTTTAGGTAATAAGTTCTTAGATGATGTAAGACAAGCAGATGCATTAATACATGTGATAGATATTTCAGGTTCAACAAATGAAGAAGGACAATATGTTGGTCCTGGAAATTATGATCCAATAAAAGATGTGAAATGGTACGAAGAAGAAATAGATTGGTGGTTTTATGGTGTAATAAAGAAAAATTTAGAAAAAAATATGAGAAAGATAAAGAATGAGCATTTAGAATTGGATAAAGAATTAGCAAAAATAATTTCGGGATTAAATGTAACAGAAGAACATGTATCAAAGGCATTTAATGAATTGAAAATTAGTTCAGAGGATTATGATATAATAAATGATGACAAAAAATTATTTGAGCTTGCATCTAAAATTAGAAAGATATCAAAACCAATTGTTATTGCAGCAAATAGGGTAGATATAAATATAGATATTGCAAAGAAAAACCTGGAAAGATTAAAGAGAGAATATCCAGATAAAGTTATAATACCAACATCAGGCTATGCAGAATTAATATTAAAAGAATTGGATAAACAGGGAAAAATATTTTATATACCTGGAGAAAATTATTTTGAAATCAAGGGAGATTTAAATGATAAAGAAAAAATGGCTTTAGAATTTATTGAAAATTATATATTTAAGGAATTTGGAAGTACAGGTGTTCAAAATATTTTAGATATAACTGTATTTGATGTTTTAAAATATGTAGCAGTATTTCCTGGAGGAGTAGATTCTTTAGCAGACAAAGAGGGAAGAATTCTGCCAGATTGTTTTTTAATGCCTCCTGGAAGTACTGTAATAGATTTTGCAAACAAAATACACTCCGATTTGGCAAAAAATTTTGTTAGAGCAATAGATGTTAGGACAAAAAAATTTTTAGGAAAAGATTACATATTAAAACATAGAGATGTAATTCAGATAGTCGCAAATGCATAGATTTATAAAAATGTTGTAAAAATTCTAATACTATGATAATACCTATTAGATGCTTTACATGTGGAAAACCTATTGGGCATTTATATGAAAAATATATTAAATTATTAAATGAGGGTAAAACAATAAAAGAAGCTTTAGATGAATTGGGATTAGAAAGAGCCTGCTGTAGACAAATATTTCTTGGACACATTCAACAAATAGAAATAATTGCTAAGTTAAAGAAGTTTTAATTTTTCTTAATTGAATTATCTTTCTTATACTTATTAAAAATATTGAAATGCCAAAAAATAATATTATTGGGTTTGGATATATACCATAATTTGATGCTATATTTCTTACAGCTATACTTATTATATTATTGGAATTTAATGTAAAAGCTGAAAACAAAATTAATATTGATATAAATAATGAAATTATATAACCGTATAAATTATCTTTTTTTATTAAATAAATTGAAGATAAAGATAATAAAAAAATTATAAATAAGAAAATATCAATAGAAATATTAATATAAGTTGGAAAAAATGATGGATATATAATAAATGATAATAAGTCCAAGAATGTCTCTATAGAAAATAATAGTAAAAGTGTATATAAAAATTCCTTCATTATATCTATATTATTCATATTTTTTTGAATTATAGAAAAATTTAAAAACTAATTATTATGAATTCTTAATTTTATTTCACATGCTCTACATACTTCCCTAGTAGTTGGATATCCACAAAATCTACATTTTTTTAATTTTATAATATTTTCTTTTTTATAATCAATTTTAGCTTTGTATAGTACTTCTAAGATATTTTTTAAGAAATTCCTATGAAATCCAGGATGTTTATCTTCTAACTTATATAATTTTGATCTAATTATATCTCTAAATTCACCAACAATAAAAGGACATTCTCCAAATGGTGGTTCTAAATTATTTAGTATTGAATATAGTAAATTTTCTTTTTCCGTATTGAAATAAAAAGGTTTAATCCTGGGAATAAAATCTTCTTCAACTATTCCTACATATGGACCTTCCTTTAATAGATCTTTTAAATTTCCTTCAAAAATATTCATTAAAATTGTTTGAACCTCATCATTTAAATTATGTGCAGTTGCTAATTTATCTAAATTTAAATCTTTTGCTGCTTTCCACATTAACCATCTTCTCCATACGCCACAAATTGTGCATGGTTTATATTCTTTTGATATTTTTACAACTTCATCTAATCTAGTATTAAAATAGTCAGCAAATTTATATATTTTTATATTTAAATTATATTTTTTTGAAATTTCTAATAACTTTTCCGTATTTTTATCCCTATAACCCTTTATTCCTTCATCGATATGAATTCCAAAAACTTCAATATTAAAATATTCTTTATATTTATTTAAGAAAAATAATAATGCATTTGAATCTTTTCCTCCAGAAACTCCAACACCAATTCTTTCTTCAGGCTTTATTAATTTATATTTTTCAATTGTATTTATTGTTTTCTCTTCAAAATATTTTATAAAATGGTCTTTACAATAATAATTTCCATCAATGTCTTTATATATTGCATTATTATTACAAAAGCTACATTTCATTTATTTATTTCTCTTATAAAATAATCTTTTATTGCAGGTACAACATCATATATAAATTTACCTTTTACTTTTGTCCTAATTAATATTTTACTTTCAGTCATTCTTTTTAATATATTTGATATTGCATGAATTGTTGTATCAGAATATCTTTCCCTAAATAATTTTAGCAATTCATTAACAGTTTTTGGACCGTATTTTGTTATTAATTCTACTATATATCTTTGTTTTTCTGTTAATTTTAATAAATCTGTTGGAGGTTTCTTTGCTTCATATATTTTTTCTACAATATCTTTATCAATAATATTTTTTCTCTCTCTATATGCAATTAATAATGCTTCATATGAGTACTTTAATATTTCCCTTGGTAAACCTCCAGATAAATTATATATTTCTTCTATTGCATCTTCTGTAAATAGATTTGGATTACCTGCAAGTTCCAATCTTTTTTTTATTAATAATTTACCGCTTTCAGGATCAAGAGATTTTAAATATATTTTTGTAATAATTCTTTCATATAGTGTCCTATGTTCTTTTAATAATCTTTCTTCAAATTCTGGCAAACCTGCCAATATAAATGTGCAATTTGTTTGATCTGATAAGACTTTTATCCATTCTAAAATATTATCATCACAAAATGTAGCTTCATCTAAAAATATTATTAAATTTTTCTTATTTAAATATTCTATTATATTAAATTTCTTAAATTTATATATTATTCTTTCAAAAAGAGATAGTCTATCAATAAAATACTTTTCAAATTCTTCTATTTTTTCAAAAGGTCTATAAATATATACTTTATTTTTTGTCTTAAGATTATTGTATATCCATAATAGCAATGTTGTTTTTCCTGCTCCAGTAGGACCAGAAATTAGAATAAGTTTTTCTTTATTATTTATTGAATTTAGTAATTTTGTTCTTTCTAAATTATATCCTACAAAAGTTTCTAAAATTACCTCTAATTTAAATGGATTATCTTTTAATTTAAAAAAATTAAGCATTTCGATATCATTCATATAAAATTGTTTAATAAAAATATTATTAAATTTAAAGAATATGATATGCTATATAGCCCCGTCGTCTAGTGGTCTAGGATTCAGGGTTTTGGTCCCTGAGACCGGGGTTCGAATCCCCGCGGGGCTATTTAATCAAATTCTTTAATACAAAATATTTTAAGGATCTTTTAGTAGCAAAATTATTTTTACTATTTGGAAGTTATATCAATTTTGGTAGGACCATGTATTTATAAATTATCATTTTTTAGATAATATTATGCTGGAAAACATAATCAATCAAATGTTTCAGATATTTAACTATAATATATTGATAATAATATTAATTTTTATTTCTATCATAATAATTGGATATTTTATAGGAAAATTTATAGCACTAATACTTAAAATAATACTAAAAAAAGTCCTTGGTCTTGATAAATGGTTGCAGGATAGACAAATAATGACGACGTATTCTCTTACAGATCTAATAGTAAATATAGTTAAGTTCTTTATATACTTTTATTTTATTGGATTTTCGTTTTATATAATTCCATATATTAGCAATATAGGGATCCTAATTTTTGATATATTAGGCAATTTATTAATAATAATAATAGTAATAATAATTTCATATGCAATGATGGAATTTCTATTAAGATCTTTTTTATATCCAGTAATTCAAAACTTTAGGTATGTAAACTTCATATTGAGTTCAATAAGATTCGTTGTTTTATTCTTTATATTAGTATTAACACTTAGCTATTTAAATCTTCTATCTCCAGTTCTTCTTTATATGTTTATAATACTTTTTAGTGGAATAATTATTTCTATTTCAATTGCCATAGGCATAGCCCTAGGAAATATATTAAAAGAAAAGTTTAGAGATATAATAAAATGAATTATAAAGAAAAGATTATTATAATTAGTAATAGTTTACTTGGGGGAATGTTAAATAGTTTATTCTTTGTTTATCCATATTATTTTAATTTTTCATCTAATGTATATTATTTTTTAGTTTCTATATCTTATATAGGATCAATAATATGTTCAGCGATATTTGGAAATATTAAAATAAATGAAAAAAATTATATTAATATTGCAATGATTGGAATAATAGGACCTCTCCTATCTTCTATGCTATTAATTTATCCAAATATATATTTACTAATATTATCATTCTTCTTGTTTACTATTACATATTCATCTACATACTTTTCATTTTTATTATATTATAAAAATGTAAGTTTAAATTTTTACTTTAATATTTATTGGACATTTGGACAAATAATACCACAGATCCTTCTTATTTTTATTTCTATAATTTATAACATATATATAATTGCTATTTTGTTATTATTATCTATAATAATTATTGTACATAGGAAATTATATCTATTCTTATTTTCATCAGCATATGAATTAGATTTATTAGAAAGAATTGATAAAATGTTTTTAATTGCAGAAAATAATATAGATAAATTTGGGACTATATATCCTATATTTGAGGGTTTGATATTCCCATTAAATATAAAAAAGTTAAGGATAGGATATTTAGAATTGTATAATCTGTTTGTTTTGATTGGATTTTCATTAATTTGGACATCTTTAGTTTATTCTGTAAATATCTTCTCTTTATCCACAATTTTTCCATTTTTATTATTTATAAATGGATTATATACCTCAATATTATATAGAATATATAAAAGGGAAATTAATTTTAGAAATATAAAAATAGGAATACTTTCTAGATTTTTAGTAGGTATTATAATTTTATTATCTTTGATGATATCTTTATCAAAGATATATAATGCTATAATAATATTAATATTATTTACATTAGCTGCATTTTCGTGGACGATGTTTCAATATTTCTTTGATAATTATATAATATTAAATTATCCGCAGAAATTTGGAAATGTATACTTATTTAGAAACTTGGGGGGTACAATAGGAGCTTTATTACTTTATTATATTTCGGTTCAATATGGTTTATTTTTAGCATTAATTATTTTGGGAATTTCCTTCTTTTTCTTAAATTATGTTTTAAAGAATTATAATAAATAATATTTTATGGATGTAAAGTTAAGAAAAATATCTGACAATATATATGAAATACCTCAAGAAAAAGGAATGAATGTTCCAGTTAGGATATATGCCAGTGATAAGTTAATAGAAAAGATGAAAGAGGACAAAACATTAATACAAGGAAAGAATGTTGCTAGTTTGCCAGGAATACAAGAATATTCTATTATAATGCCAGATGGACATGAGGGTTATGGATTCCCAGTTGGTGGAGTTGCAGCATTTGATATAAATGAAGGAATAATTTCTCCAGGTGGAATAGGATATGATATAAATTGTGGGGTAAGATTATTAAGAACAAATTTAAAATATGAAGAGATAAAACCAAAATTAAAAGAAATTGTAAATGAAATATTTAGAAATGTACCTGCTGGAGTTGGTGAAACTGGAAAGATTGTTTTGTCTCCAGGGCAGTTTAAGGATGCTGTAGAAGAAGGTTTGGAATGGAGTTATAGAGAAGGTTATGCATGGAAAGAAGATTTGGAACATGTGGAATCTTATGGTAGATTAAAAGATGCTTCAATAGAATATGTATCAGATTTGGCAATTAGAAGGGGAATAGATCAATTGGGAACTATAGGATCTGGAAATCACTTTATCGAAATACAAGTAGTTGATAAAATATTTGATAAAGATATAGCAAATAAATTAGGAATATATGAAGAGGGACAGGTAACAATATTAATTCATACAGGTTCCAGAGGCTTTGGACATCAAATTGCATCAGATTATGTAGATTTGGGATTGAAAAAATATAGAGAAGAAATAAGTAAATTACCAGATAAAGAATTAGTATATTTACCATTTCAATCGGAGGAAGGAGCTAATTATTGGAAATCAATGAGTGCAGCGGCAAATTTTGCATGGAATAATAGACAAATAATAACATATTTTATTAGAAAATCGTTCCAAAAAGTATACAATCATCCAGTAGAGGATATAGGATTAAATGTTGTATATGATGTTGCTCATAATATTGCAAAAATTGAAGAACATAAAGTTGATGGTAAAAAGAGAAAATTGATAGTTCATAGAAAGGGTGCCACTAGAGCATTTCCACCAGGTTCGGAAGAACTGGTTGAAGATTATAGAAAAATTGGACAACCAGTATTAATTCCAGGTTCAATGGGGACTGCATCATATGTATTAATAGGATCTGAAAAATCTATGGAATTATCATTTGGATCATCTGCACATGGTGCTGGAAGAAATATGTCGAGAGCTGCTGCGAGAAGATCATTTAATTATAATGAAATAATTAGAAATTTGGAAGAAAGGGGAATATATGTAAAATCTACAACAAAAGAAGGTGTAGTTGAAGAAGTACCTGAAGCTTATAAAAATGTTGATGAAATTGTAAAAGTAACTGATGAATTAGGTATATCCAAAATTGTTGCAAGATTAAGACCAATAGCAGTTATAAAAGGTTAAACTTTAATTAATATTTTTACAATATTTTTTTATGAAAGTATTTATATTAGATTTTGATCATGATAAAGAAAAAATTTATATTTATGGAAGAGATGAAAATGGAAAAAAAGTAAGAATAGAATATGACCAACCATTTTATGTATATTTAATATTAAAAGATGAAAAATATTTAGAAGAAATAAAAAATAAGTTAAAAGATGAAAAATACGTAAAAAATTTTGAAATTCTAAAGAAAAATTTTATAGGAAAAGAATATAGTGTAATAAAAGTTTACTTGAATCAAGATGATTATGATAAAATAAAAATTTTTGCTGATAAATTAAAAGAAGAAGGAAAAATAATTGGAAAAAAGGAGGGAGATATTGGTATAATAAAAAAGTTTCAAATAGATAATGATATATACCCATTATATACATATGATTTAGAATTAGAGTTAATAAAAAAAGGAGATAATATAGATTATTATAAATTAAAGAAGAAAAATGGAGTTGTTGAAAACAAATATAAATTGAAGGTTATATCATTTGATATAGAAACAGCTTCTAATAAATCTATAATATCACCAGAAAAAGCATATATTTATATTATTTCAATATATGATGGAGAAAAATATTATTCAATATATTGGGGGGGAGAATCAAATGAGGGGATAAAAGTAAATAGTGAATTAGAATTATTAAAAAAATTTAATGAAATAATTAAAAGTTTAGATCCAGATGTAATTGTTGGATATAATTCGAATAATTTTGATTTATATTTTTTATATGAAAAAGCAAAAAAATTAGGATTTAATTTTGATTTTGGATGGGATGGAAAAGGAATAGTATATACTAAAAAAAGGGAAGAGGATAGAAAATATAGAATAGTTGGAATACAAAATGTTGATTTATATGATATTGTTACAACAATATTTGCACCTCAATTAAATTCTGAAACATATTCTTTAGATGAAGTTGCTATGGAAATATTGGGGGAAGGAAAATTAGATATGGACTTAGATAAAATGTCAGATATAATTTATAATAAAAAAGATTTTAGTTACTTAATAAAATATAATAGAAAAGATGTAGAATTAACCTACAAATTATATAGGTATTTTGAAGGAATTTTATTAGAGTTAGCAAGACTGGTTGGAATTACTCTATATGAATTATCTGGAAGTACATATGGTATTCTTGTAGAAAATTATCTAATAAAAAGGACAAAAGAATTTAATGAAATAATACCAAATAGACCAGATCCAAATGAAGTAGATAAGAGAAAAAGAACAACATATACTGGTGCTATTGTATTAGAACCAAAACCTGGTTTATATAAAAATATTGCGGTTTTTGATTTTAGATCCCTATATCCATCAATAATAATTAAATATAATATTTCTCCTGATACATTAAAATGCGAACATGAAGAATGCATGAAAGATAAAATAACTATTGAAACAAGCTTAGGAAAATCTGAAGTATGGTTTTGCAAAAAGAAGAAGGGATTTGTATCTACAGTATTAGAAAAAATATTTGAAGAAAGGGCAAATTTAAAGAAAGCTTTAAAAAATTTAGATAAAAATTCTGAGGAATACAAAATAATTGATAGCAGACAGACAGCATTAAAATATATAATAAATTCTACATATGGCTATTTGGGCTTTCCTAATTCTAGATGGTACTGTTTAGAATGTGCGGCTTCAGTAACTGCTTTAGGTAGAAAACATATATTAGAAGTAAAAGATTTTATCGAAAAAAATGGATATAAAATATTATATGGAGATACGGATTCTATATTTGTTATTGTAGATAATAGAGAGAATGCTCTAAATTTATTAAATAAAATAAATAATATTTTGCCAAAACCATTAGAAATGGAGTTTGAAGATTATTATATATCTGGAATATTTGTAGAAAAAAGATCTGGAGAAGGTGGTGCTAGAAAAAAATATGCATTACTATCTGAAAATGGAAATATTAAATTAAGAGGTTTTGAGGTTGTTAGAAGAGATTGGTCAGAAATTGCTGGAGAAGTTCAGGAAAAAGTAATTAGGTTAGCATTAGAAGGAAAAATAAAAGAAATAAATGATTATTTGTTAGAAGTTATTAAAAATATAAGAAATCATGTTTATTCAAAAGAGAAGTTTATACTAAGAGAACAATTAAGAAAAGATCTATCAGAATATGAAATTATAGCTCCACATATTATAGCAGCAAAGAAATATAAAGAAAAAGGTTATGACGTTAGGAGAGGGTTTATAGTTGAATATATAATAGTAAGGGGTGGTGAAAAGATTTCTGATAAAGTTAGAATATTAGATGAAGTTAAAGATAATGAATATGATCCAGAATACTATATATATAAACAGGTTTTACCGGCCGTAGAACCAATATTAAAAGCGTTAAATATACCTATAGAAAATATAGGAAAAGCTCAAAAAGATATATTATCATTTTTTAAAAATGGATGAAATAAATGAATATGAAAAAATAATAGAAGATCTAGAAAATAAAATTAAAAATTTAAAAGAAGAATTAGAAAAAAATAAGAAAATAAAAGATGAAATTTATGAGAAATATTTAAAATTAAAAAACATAATTGATAAAAATAATGAATATAGTAAATTATTGGAAAAACTAAGGATAATTCTAATGGAAATAAACTTAAAATTTAAAGATATAGATGATATTAAAAAAAGATTGTATATTTTAGAATTAAAATATGATATAATAAAGAAAGACATTGATGACATAAGAAAAGAATTATTAAAAAATACATAGTAAGTTTAATAAAATTTATCATACATAATTAGTTTATGGATTTAAATAAAAATTCTGAGCTAATTGATGAATTTTTTTCATATGTAAAAAATTTTAACAATAAAATATCAGAAATAAAAAAAAGCTTAAATAATTTTGTAGATAAAGAAGAATTTAATAATCAATTAAAAGCTTTAAAAGAAGAATTAAAAAATGTAGAAAAAATATTAAATAATTATAAAGAAATATTAAGTGAAGATTTATTAGATAAAGTAAGATATTTAAATGATTTAAAAATAAAAGTAGATGTATTAGAAAATAATCAGAAAAACTTTGTTGATTATTCTGCTATAGTAAATATAAAATCAAAAATAAATAAATTAGAGCTCGATATAAATTCACTAGCTAATAAAATATCGAAATATGAAGATTTTATAAATAGTATAAAAGAATTAAGAAATAAAATAGAAGATATTATAGATAGATTAAATAAAATAGAAGATTCGTATACAAATATTAATGATTTTAATGATCTAAAAGTAAAAGTGGATAATTTAACAAATTTAGTATCTAAAACGATAGATAATTTATCCAAAGATTTATTACAATATAATAAAATATCTGAAATGATAAATGAGATAAGAGAAAAAGATCTATATAATGTTAATAGTAAATTAGAAGAGATAGAAAAGAAATATGAGGAAAAATATTCTGAAATTAATAATAAAATAAACAATATGAATTATTTATTACAATTAACAAATGATGATATTAAAAATATAAAACAATTCAAAGCTTATGAAGAATTATACAACAAATATATAAACTTTGAAAATAGGCTAAATAGTATATATGCATTGTTTGAAGAATTAAATAATCTAGTTGTAGATTTGAGATCAAGAATAAATGAAATGGACAAAATTGAAGAAGTTAATGAAAAATATAATAAATTAGAAGAAAGTTTAAATAATATTAAGGAAGAAATAAGAAAAGTAAAGGAAGAACTTTATGACTCTAAAGATATATTAGAATCTGTATTATCAGACTATGAAAATTTAATGAATAAAATAAAGAAAATAGAGAGCTTTATTGATTTAGCTAATTTTGAATATATAATAAATGAAATAGAAAAAATAAAAATATTAGAAAGTGATATGGAGAACATAAAGAGATTATTGTTATCTAAAAATATAAAAGAAGAAGAATATAAATACTAATAAATTTTTTTAATTTTATCTATTATATCTGCAAGCCTACTTACTATATCATATAATTTTATTAGTTTTTCTTTTTCTATATTTTTCTGCTTAAATTCTTTTTCTATATCTAAATAATCAAAAACCTTATCAGATTTAACAATATATAATTCATCGAAGAAGTTTCTTTCTTCTAATTCTTTTAATATTGATACAAACTTTAAAGATTCATTAACATTATTTAGATCAATTTCTTTTTTTAATACTAAAGTTATTTTTCTACTTCCTTCCTTTTCTAATTTTTTAATTTTATTATTGATTTGTAATAATTTCCTTCTTTTAGCATATTCTGGGGATGGTATTATTAATGGCATAATAAATATTAATATATAGAAATTTAAAAATCAGTAGCTACTCCTTTCATCATCAATCAGATTGTGTCCACATCATCATAATAATTATTTATAAGAATTGTTTTTTTATTTTTTATATGAATGAAATGCTTCCTTTATCAATGTTTGATATAATAATATTGGCATATTCTTCATATCAGGATATAAAATATAAATCTGTAGATGATATAGTAATATATATTTTGCTAATATTTAATGTATTTTATTTTTTATATTTATTTGTTCAAGATATTCATCCAGAAAATCTTATATTTTCATATTTTATTCTTATATTTTTTATATCATTGTATCTGTTTAGATTGTTGGCTATTGGAGATCTTTTTATTTTCTTTTCAATATTCTTTCTATTATCATTCTTTTCTCTATATAAGATATTATTATTTTTATTTTATCTAGTATTATTTGGATTTATATTTCATAATATAGAAGCTATTAAAATATATAAAGAAAATAGAAAAAAATATTATATCTCTATTTTTAATATTATCTCAATATTGGTTTCTGTATATTTTATTAACCTCTTCTTTTTATATCTTGATATTTATTATCTATTAATTTCTCTAATTTTAATATATATTTCATATTTTCTATTTAGATATATATCAAAAGATTTAGAGGAAAAATTAACATTTATAAGAAATGTAAATGATTTGGTTGAAGGAGATTGGATAGAAGATGGAATAGAAGTTAATAATATAAAAGAAGAAGATAAGGAAATGCTAATTAAATATTTTGATATTTATGAAAAAGAAAATGAATATATATTAAAATTTAAAAATAATAATAAATTAATAAATTCCTTTATTATCTTATTAATTATAATTTTACCATTAATATTTTATTCTCTAAATGAAATTCTTTTTTATTATTCTATGCCATTTATTATAATATTTTATCATATATTTCAGAATAAATTGTTTATTGGAAGATTTGGTCTATCAAAAGAAGAAATTAGTATATTAAAAAAATTGGGAGAATATAATAATATAAAAGTAAAAGTAAAGGAAGGAGCACCATTTGTTCCCTCAATATTTCTCTCTTTAATATTATTATTATTAATATGAAGTATGAAATAATAGATAAGAAAACAATAAAAATTAAAGTGGAAGATGAGGTAGATCTATTATATTTATATAAAATAGTTAATGTAGGGGATATTATAGAAGGATATGATTATAGAACATTAAAATTTGAGAATAAAAAAGAGAAGAAGAAAATAAAAATAAAAATAGAAGTTGAAAATATAAAATTTTCTGAATATAAAGATTCATTAAGGATTTCTGGAAAAATAATTGATTCGAGTGATAAGGATTCTATTGGACATTATCATACATTTGATATAAGAATATCTACAGAATTTACATTATATAAAAAAGAAGAAATAAAAAAATATGAAGAAAAAATATTGGAAAAATCTTCTAGAAAAAGGGAAAATATTTTTGTAATATCTATAGATAATAGTGAGATAGCTTTAGGTATAATTAATAATGGGATAAAAATAGTAAAGGAAGAATATTATAAGATAAATAAAGGAGATCCGGAAGAAAAAGCAAAATTATATAAAATATTTTCAGAATTTTTAAATACATTAAAGGATTATGATGTTAAATTTCTATGCATAATTGGTCCACTATTTTATCCTGAAGAATTTTATGATTATGTAAAGGATAAATTGAATATAAAAAATATAAAGATATATAAGGTATCTAATGGAGGTATAAATGGCATATATGAATTTGTTAGAAGAACAGAATATTATGAAACATTAAAGAGTTTAGAAATTTTAGAAATAAACAAATTAATTGAAGAATTATTATATTTGATGCAAAAAAATATGATAGCATTTGGATATGATGAAGTATATAATAATGCGATGCATAATAATATAGAATATGTTTTAATTTCTGAAGAATGTTTTAAAAAAATGAAAGAGGAAAATAATATTGATAAAATTATAAATTTATTTAATATTTTAGATAGAATAGATGCAAAAGTATATTTTGTAAATAATAATGTCAATAATTTTGAATTAATTGATAGATTTTGTATTATTGGAAAATTAAGGTATAAAATATAAATATTAAAGAATATTTTATTAAAATATGAAAAAATTACAAACGACAAGTTTGGGTATATTCTTTATATTGTTAGGTATAATAATTTTTGTATATTGGGTAATTCTTCCATATCAATATAAACAATATGTACTGCAACAATTGATTAATGGGACCAATATATCATTATATTCTCCTTCAAGTTCTTTGAATATAAGTATAAGTAATAAATATATTTTTCAAAATATACAATTATCAAAGAGTCAAAATTATTATTATATAGCAAATAATTACAAAATAGGAAGTTATACTCCTGTATATTATACTAATTTGGGAACCTTGAATTTTGAAACAAATATATTTTATGGAAAAGTTAGTAAGAGCTTATATTTTTATTATTCTAATGATTATGACGGAGTAAATATTACTGCATATTCTACATGTAATAATGGTAACTTTGATATATATGTGAACAATTATAAATTGTATTCTGGATGTCAGAATGATGAAATAAGTATTTTTGTTTCTCCAAATTATCTATATAATGGAAACAATGAATTAAAAATAGTATTTTCTCCAACTAGTATAATATTTAATGGAAATGGAATATTAAATAACATAAATATAAATTATCTAAAATTTTCATCATTAAATTTTAACTATTATTATATATCTG
Source organism: Candidatus Nanopusillus sp. (assembly GCA_028275885.1). GTDB lineage: Archaea > Nanobdellota > Nanobdellia > Nanobdellales > Nanobdellaceae > Nanobdella. The sequence goes on along the minus strand of JAPWTW010000003.1, from coordinate 59,194 downwards.
GAGATGTATATATGTTCTATGATTTTTGTCCATATTCTCCCCAAAATGTAGAATTAATTATAAATAGGTTATCAATTCCTCTATCTTCATGTTCTAGCCTGTTTTATTTAACTCCATATTTAAATATTGGAGAAAATAGAATTAGTCTAATATCATCTTATCCAGTTAATATAAATAATTTATATATTGAATCAAAGGGTAACATATTTTATATAGTATTTCCAAATAATTTAACAAATTATATACTAAATATTGTGGTTAGTCAGGGCTCTGGAGAAGTTATAATAAATAATAATTGTATATATAACATAAGTTCATCTGTTGGAGTTTATGCAATAAATATATATAATTGTTTATTGCCAGAGAATCTATTAGGAATAAGAACAGGTAGTTATCTTAAGATAGATTATCTACAGATATCCTAAAATTTATAAATAAAAAAAATATGTTTTTTGTATGAGAAGGTGTGGAGTTAAAAGAGCTAGTAGTGGATTGATTTTTTTATTAATTTTAATAATTTTGGCAATAGCAGTTTATTTATATCATAATCAAATCCTCGGATATTTAGAAAATAATGAAATGTTTCAGACTATCAAAAATAGTGTAATGCAATTCATCAATGAAAGTCAACAAGCTTTTAATATTATTCAAAATTCTTTAAGTGGAAATATTAGCTTAAATGATTTATATGCATCTAATAATCAAAATAATACAAATACTTCAAGCTAATATTATGATAAAGTTTATAATTAATAAAGTAAAAATATATTTAATGAAAGCTGGAAGATTTATGTATTTGCTACCAATATTATTTGTAGGTACTACTTTATTTTATTTTTCTACATGTCCAATTGGTAATGTTGGATCTGGAAATTTCGGATTTTTCAATATAGGGAGTGGAAGTTCTAATTCATATAAACCTTCATGGGCATTAAATCAAGCTGGAAATGTATATTTATATATTCAAGCATCTTCCTCATTAAATTATAGTGAATCAAATGGCTTGAATTACAAATTACCTCTTGTTTATGTTAATAATATTTATACGATGTCAAATTCTCAACTGAATGTTTCATATTATGTTTATAGTTATGTTTTATCTTCTCCTTACTCAGGTAATTTTAATGCAGAACCAGCATTTTATAATTCAACCTCTAACCGACTTTCTCCTTCAAATTCTACTATTGAAAATATTGAAATTTCTTTAAGTCCTGGTCTTCAAACAGTACCCTCTCAAATACCAATAGTTGTAGAATATAATATATCAAATGTTGTTACTAATATATTGATTCCATTGCAATTAAATTATTCTAGTAGTCAGATATCATTAAGGGAACCTATATATTATTCATCATCTCCAATAACTCCAGTAGATTCTAATGTTAATGTGAATGAAATTAATGGAATTATGTATTTTTCAATAGCATTTCAAGATTCTGTTGGGTGCTTTAGTAATGCATATTCAAGTAATCAAGCTACTTTTAATATAACTGCTGAATTACGTATCATTGGATCAAAACAAATAAATATACTAAATGGAGATGATGGATTTTCATGTAATCCAATACAAAATGTTCCAATAAGTTCATCTACAGTATTATGTAGCATAAATTTACAGCAATTAACACAAAATAATCCAGAAATCCAAAATCTATTGAATTCTAATTTTGTAGTACCAGCATATGTTCTAATGAATCTTTCATATAATTGTTATGAAAAAAGAGTATATAATATTCCAGTAACTAAAACTTAAAGCTGTATATAAATTTAATAAGTATTTTTAATATATCTTAAAAAATGTATAAGAGAAAGGATTCTCCAAAGGTGAATGATTATGTTATATGTACTGTAAATAATATATCAGATGTAGATGTAAAAGTTAGTTTAGATGAATATGAGAATTTTAATGGAATAATTCCAATAGATGAATTATCAAATAGAAGGATTACAAATCCAAGGATTTTAGTTAGGGAAGGTAAAAAGATTGTTTGTTTAGTACTTGATGTAGATGTACAAAATAGATTAGTTACTTTATCGTTAAAGAGAGTTGACAAAAATAAACAAAAAGCAAAGATCTTTGAATATAAAAGGGAAATGGTTGCTTATAATATATTGAAAATAATGAGTGAAAAGGAAAATATAGATATGGATAAATTAGAAAAAGAGATAATATTTAAAATTGTTCCAGAAAACAAACTTTATAATGTATTTTTAGAAGCTTATATAAATGGAAAAAGTGTTTTAGATAAATATAAAATAAGTAAAAAATATTCTGATCTATTATATAAATATATAATTGAGTATCTAAATCCACCAAAATATGAGTTTACATATATAATGCAAGCATATTGTTTAGATGGAGATGGAATATATAAAATAAAGGAATTTCTTAAAAAGATAAAGGATCTAAATATAATGATAAAATATCTGGGGTCTCCTTCATATATGTTAAAATATGTTACTATAAGTCCATATGATTTACAAAAAAAGGAAAAAGAAATGTTAGAATTAATAAATAAAGAAGCTAAAAATTATAATATAATTTATGAAATAAACAAATATGAAAGAGATTAGAAAATGTAAAAATTGTAAAATATATACATTTAAAGAAATCTGTCCGGTTTGTGGTAATAAAACATCTAGAATAATACCGCCTAAATTTTCTCCAGATGATAAATGGGGTGATTATAGAAGAAAAATGAAAAAAGAAATCTTATATAAGAGTAATATACTATAATATATTATGGAATTCATAATTGATAAAGAAAAAATAAAAAGTATGAATAACATTATTTTTCTTTATTCAATAGGTGGAGGATATGGAAATTTGTCAAAAATTGTTGGAAAAAAATTAATAGAAACTTATAAAGGAAAACTTGTTGGAAGAATAATTACAGACTTCTTTCCTGATATAGTTAAAATAAACAAAAATGGATATGTATCAGATAATATAAGTTATAAATTATATTCTGTTCCAATTGGTAATTACAATTTTCTAGTATTATATGGAGATTTTCAGATAGCAATTTTAGAAGATCCCGGATTATCTTTATATTTTAGATATAAATTTATGAATAAGCTATTTAGAATAATAAGTAAATCTAATTTATTAGAATTAAGCATAATTGGTGGGATAGGTTCGCATCAATTAGAACCAGAAAATCCAAATTATCTGTTTGCATTAAATAAATATTATGATATAAATAAAATAAAGGAAAAATTGGGAGAACTGAATTTATATAAATCAAATACTGTTATTGGAATGAGTGGATTATTTTTATATTATTCGCAATTATTTAAAAAACCAGCTTATTTATTATTGGTTGAAACATATTTATCTAATCAAATAAATGGATATTTTGGTGCTTCAAAGGCATTAGAAGTTTTAGGCAAGTTATATGACTTTCAGGTTGATACAAGCGATTTAAAGGAAAAGGGTAAGAAACTAAAAGAAAGAATAGAAAAAGATTTGAGTATGATTAAGAAGTTAGAAGAAGAAAGTAAGAAAAGGGAAAAAGGTTCAGGATATTATTATGGATAAAATTTTATTTTATTTTTAAATTTGTTAATGATTGATTGTCAGGTCCTTTAGAATCTTTTTTGACTTGTGCAAGATATATATTCAATAATGCAGATATTTTCATATTTATAGCTTGTGGTATTTGATTTAATAATAAATTAATCTTTTCTTTGTTATATTTTATTTCATTATCTTTTGTTATAATTTTCATTTCTTTTATATCTTCTATATCAATTCTTGATGGTGTATAAAATAATATAAAATCTATTAATGAATCGAAATCTTTGAAATCTGCATATATTTCTAAATAAGATGACCATCCACTTATAGTTTTTCCATCTGGAGTTTTTATATCTTTTGTTATAGGATCAGCGATTTTTTTGTCTATTATTTGGAAATTCTTGAATTTTGATATAGCCTCAAATGTCTTATTTAAAAACTCTATTAACTTATCCTTATCATTAGAAAATGCTTCAAAATATAGTTTTGACTTCATTTTATAGCAGTTGATAATTCAACTTTTTTGTATCTACCTTCTATTTTCCATATGGTTTGTTTTTTGCATACACTGCATTCTAATCTTATATCAACTCCCTTAGATGATTTTATAATACCTCTTTTTCTTTGTGATAGAGGTCTCTTGCTATATTTTCCTTTATTTCCTATACCTTTTTTTCCTTCTCTAGCTCTTCTAGCACCCCAAACTAGACCAGTTCTAACTTTTACACTTTTTACAATGATTACTTTATGTTCAGTAACCTTTCTGCAATATGGACAATATTTGTTAACAGTCTTTGGTAATTTCATTAAAAATAATTATCTAAATAATTTTATAAGTTTAATTAATAATTTTTCCTATTCCAGTATTTTCTAATTTTTCAGCAAAGTTATTATTTAATATTATTATATCTCCAACTTTAAAAGGTCCATATATTTTTCCATTTGGTCCAACAATCTTTGGTAATTGGTTTTTAATAATAACAATTTTCTTATCTATTTTATTTTGATATAATGAAATATTTATATTTATATCTGAAAAGAATTTATTAATATCAATTTCTTCTCCATTAATAATTTTATTTTGTATATTTTCTTTATATGATTTTAATATTTTTTTTACAAGAGAATATAATATTTTTTCTTCTTCTTCTAAAAAGTCTTCTGATATTATGTTCAAGTCCTCTTTAACTTCTAATAATGTATTATTTATTATTTTGCTAATTCTTATATTAATTAATTCTGATAATGTTTCTTTTAATCTATCCATTGTTGCAATAATCTCTCTATATTCTTTACTATCGGATTTATATGCTTCTAATTGTTTTTTATACTTTTTTAATAATTCTGATACTTTAATGTAAAAATCTTTTTGTAAATTTTGTAATGTTTTTTTCTCTTTTTCTTTTTGTAAATAGGTAATTATATCTGATATATCCATAATAGAATATTTTTAAATTAATTTTTAAAATAAAAGAAAATATGGATTACATTCCTCTATATATAAAAAATTTATGTTTTAATTGTAATGGTATAATTTCTTCTTATAGACTTTCAAATGGTCTTCCTTGTGAAAATGATTTGGATGATAATGAAATATTAGACTTATTAAATATAAAAGATGAAAATGCTTTTAGAGAATTTTTATATAAAAAATTATCTGAAAAGGAAAAATTAAAAGATTATTCAAATATTTATAATTTATATAAAGAAGTTAATAAATTTTCTGAATTTTTTAAAAAGTTATTAAATTCTAATCCATGGAAAGTACAAATAATGTGGTTTGAAAGATTATATAAAAACAGTAGTTTTTCTATGATAGCACCTACAGGTGTTGGAAAATCAACATTTATTATAATTTCATCTATTTACTTTTCTAGTGAATATAACAAAAAAATAATAATAATATTACCTACAAGATTGCTTGTAAGACAATTTAATGATTTATTTGATAAATTTATAAGTAGCTTAAATCTAAATATAAAGTTTATAGCGTATTATGGTGGTAATAAAAAAGAAATTAAAGAAAAAATAAAGAATGGTGAATTTAATATATTAATTATTTCAAATCAGTTTTTAACTAAAAATTTTGAAATATTAAAAGATAAAAAATTTGATATTGCTTTTGTAGATGATGTAGATTCTTTTTTTAAAGGATCAAAAAATATTGAAAAACTATTTATTTTAATAGGTTATAGTGAAGATGATATAAATATTGCTAAAAAAGTAATAGATCTAAAATTAACTGGTAAATTAGATTTTAATAGCGATTTATATAAAAAGTTTTTAGAGATTAAAAATAAAAATCACGGAATAATTGTTTTATCTTCAGCTACTGGTAATTTAAGGGGGAAAAGGGTAAGATTGTATAAAGAATTAGCTAACTTTACTATTGGAACTGGAAGTTCAAAGATTAGAAATGTTGTAGATGTATATTATATTCCCAAAAAAGATATAAAAGAAGAATTATTAGATTTATTAAAAGAGTTGGAAGATGGAGCATTAATATTTGTTCCAAAAGAGAAAGGAATAGAATATATGAAAGAAATTTATAACTATTTAATATCAAATAATATAAAAGTTGGTTTGATATATTCAAAAACAAAAGCAAAAGAAATTGAGAGTATATTAAATGATTTTTATGAAGAAAAAATAAATTTCTTAATTAGTATTACAGATCCATATGGAATATTAACTAGGGGAATTAATATGCCTGAAAGAATAAAATATGCAATATTTTTGGGTATACCGAAGATAAAAATAAATATTAAAAATCTTGAGAAAAATATAATGAACATAATTATTTTATCTAACTTAATTTTGCCTTATATACCTGAGATAGAAAAAGATAAAATAACAAAAATTCTTACAAGATTGAGAAAAAATATGAAAAAAATGTCTTCTGGAGATTTAAAATTAATTTCTGACTTTTTAAATGGAAATAATGTTGAATTAGTCGGATATTTAAAGTTATTTGCCGATGATATATTAACATTATACAATATTTTGAAAATTTATCTCGATAGACTGGAAATATTAGAAAAATTAAAAGAAAATCCAGATGTTTCTATAGAAATAGATGAAAATAAAAACATATATTTAAATATTGTGGATCTTAAGACATATTTACAGGCTTCTGGAAGAACCTCCAGATTATATTCTGGAGGAATATCTAAAGGACTCTCTATAGTTTTTGTAGATGATCAAAAATTATTAAAATCGCTCGATACAAAATTAAGATATTATTTACTTTAACTTAACATCTATTTAACATATATGATTAACATTTTAACGTTATTTAATTAATGTTTATCTGTTATTTAATATCCTATTAACAAAATATTTTAATGTTTTAACGTAATTTAATATAGCTTTAACAAAAAGTTAATATTTTCTTAAACAATTATAAGTAATTGGTTAATATTTTATATATGGACATATTAAATGATTATAATAAATTATTGTGTAAAATAATTAAAAATAATCATAGAGGAATTGTTGTTTTATCAGGTAAAGATTATTTTGATATTTTATCTAATTTATTAAAAATATACTATGAAAGAATTGGGAATTTTAAAAATAACATAAAGATCTTATATATTTCTGAAGACTTTAATAGCGATTTTTTATATAGATTTCAAAAACTGAAAGAAAAGGTAGATTTTTTAGATATAGAAAAAATTAAATATAAAAATTCTAAAAAAATTTTAGGAAAAACGTATGATATATTGATTTTAGATATGTATAAATCTTTAACCCCAGATTATATAGGTAGAATTATTGAAACTCTATCTGGTATGGGTATTGCGTTCTTTTTAATTAAAGATTTTGAACATTTTGAAGAAAATTATACAACTTTTCATGAGCATTTATTAACCCCCCCATATAAGTTAGAAGATGTAAAAAAATATTTTGAACATAGATTCAAAAACAAATTACTTCAATATGACAATATAATTATATATGATATAGAAAAAGGATTAATAAAAGGAATAAATGATGAATGTATATTAGAGGAAGCATATCCACCTGGAAGAAAGAAAATATTATTGCCAGATAATAGAAAGTTTTCAGATAGAATATATAAATTATGTTTAACACAAGATCAGGTAAATGTTCTTTCTCTTTTAGAAAATTTATTAAATGATGAAAAATCAATATATTTAATTATTGCAGATAGAGGAAGAGGGAAAAGTGCATCTCTTGGTTTGGTAATCGCTGGAATTTCTGAAATATTATTAAATAGTAAAGGAGTATATGATATTGGTATAACATCTCCAGAATTCAATAATGTAGAAACATTATTTGAATTTTTGAAGTTGGGATTAAATAAGAACAATATAAAATATAAAGAAATAAATGAAAGAAAGATAGTAATAGGCAATAAGATATATATTGAATATAGAAAGCCATCAGAGATTTTGGGAAAAAAATATGATATTTTATTTGTTGATGAAGCTGCAGGTATTGGTATAAATATATTATTAGAGTATACTAAAAGATATGATAAAATTGTATTCTCTTCTACAATTCATGGATATGAGGGAGCAGGTAGATCTTTTTCTGTCAAATTTTTGAAATATCTAAATTTTCTGAAAGATTTTAAAATATATAAATATAATATGGTTGAGCCAATTAGATATAATGGAGAAGATCCAATTGAAAAATGGTTATATGATACATTATTATTAGACTCTGAAGTTTCAGAAATTAATGAGAATGATAAAGAGTTAATAAAAAATAGAGATGTTAGATTTTATAAAATACCGATGAAAGAATGGTTTTATAATGATGATCCTAAATTAAAGAATTTTGTTGGAATATATATTTTAGCACATTATCAAAATAAACCAAATGATATAGCAATGCTTGCTGATGCACCACATCATGATGCTTTTGTTTTAGAATTATCAAATGGAAAAATTGTAAATGGAATACATATTGCATATGAAGGTGGTATAGATGACGATACAATCAATAAAATGTTAAAGGATTATAAACCAAAAGGAAATATAATACCAGATATAATAGTAAAACATTATAGAATAAAAGAATTTGCTAAATTAAAAGGATTGAGGATTGTTAGAATTGCTACAGTACCTGAAGTTCAGGGAATGGGTTTGGGATCTTTAGCGTTGGATAAACTGTATAATTGGGCTAAAGAAAATAATTATGATTGGATAGGTTCTAGTTTTGGTATAACTTATGAATTATTAAATTTTTGGCAAAAAAATAATTTTGTATTAGTTCATTTATCTCCAGAAAAAAACAAGGTTTCTGGAGAATATTCTGGTATAGTAATAAAACCACTAAACGAGGAATCAGAAAAAATAGTTAAAAAGCTAAATTATGAATTTAGATGGAGATTGATAAATCAAATATCAGATGTATATTTTGATTTATCACCAGAATTAATATTAAAAATGTTGGAAACTCCATATAGATTTAAGCCACATTATAAGTTGAATTTGACGGATAATCAAATAGAAAGACTGAAAGGTTATTTATCTTCGCCTATGACATATGAAGCTGCTGCAGATATTGCAAAATTATTATATATTTATTATTTATTATATACTGAAAAGGATAAACCAAAAATAGATAGAGAAGAATTATTGATAGGAAAATTTTTATTATCATGGAGTTTTGCAAAAATATCAGATTATTTTAAAATTAAGAAATTTGAAGCTAGAAGAGTAATAAAGAAAGATATAAAAATAATATATAATTGGTTATTTAAATAATTAGCCAAATCCTCCAATTTCTTCTAATTCTATTTCTAAAAGTTTTTTAATTCTTATTTGATAGGAGGGTGGAAAGTTCTTTAGAATGTCATCTGCAAATCCCATATATATTAATCTTTTAGCTTTCTTTTTATCTATACCTAAACTTTGTAAATAAAGTAATTTTTGTTTATCAATTTTTTCAGTTTTTGCTTCATGATTATAATAATTCTTATTATTGTAAATTTCTATTCTTGGTATAGATTCTACTATTCCATTTCCTTCTATTAAAGAGTCACATTTAGATATAACTTTTGAATTTTCAGAATTACTAAATATCTTTATATCTATTCTATTTATAGCTTTTCCATTTATTGATATAGATTTTGTTATGATATATCCTTTAGAATTTCTTCCATTTACCAATATTCTTCCACCAGTGTCTATTATTTGATTTTCATTTGCAATAGATATTGTATAAATCTCTCCCATAGAATTCTCTTCTAAAATTAATCCAGGGTATAACATTGTTACTTTACTTCCAAATTCTGCAGATATCCATTTAATTTTAGCATTTTTATATACCTTTGCTCTTTTTGTTACTAAATTATATATATTTCTAGACCAGTTTTGAATTGTAGCATAAGTAACTTCTGAACTATCTTTTGCAAAAACTTCTACTACTGCAGCATGTAATGAAGATATATTATATATTGGGGCTGTACATCCTTCTATATAAGTTACTCTAGAATTTTTATCTGCTATTATTAAAGTTCTTTCAAATTGTCCTAGATTTTCTGTTCCTATCCAAAAATATGCCTGTAATGGAAAGTCTATTTTAACATTTTCTGGTACATAAATAAATACACCCCCACTCCATACAGCTGTATTTAATGCTGCAAATTTATTATCTCCAAAAGAAACAATTTTTCCAAAATATTCTTTTACAATTTCCGGATAATCTCTTACTGCTTGTGATAAAGGCATAAAAATAATACCTTCCTGATTTAGATATTTCCTTATTTCTTTATATATTGAGGAAGAATCATGTTGATATAATAATCCTGATAAAAATTCCCTTTCAAATTCTTTTTTTAGTCCTAATTTTTCTATTTTATCTCTTATATCCTTTGGTAAATCCTCCCATCTTTTTGGTCTATTTTCTTTAGTTATACCTCTATAATATATCATATTATTAAAGTCAATATTATTTATTTCAGGTCCGAAATTTGGTAAATCTAATTTATTAAAATAATTTAATCCTTTTAATCTTATATTTGTCATCCATTCAGGTTCATTTAATATCTCAGATATTTTTTTGATTTTTTCTTCATTTAAGGGACCTCTTATAGTTATTTCTTCCATATATTTAAAAATATATATTATATTTTTAAATTCATAACATTGTTATAAAATTTAAATAAAACTTTATATAATATTATCTATAAGTAAAATAAATACGCCCCCGTCGTCTAGTCTGGTCTAGGATATAGGGTTTTCGTCCCTATGACCCGGGTTCAAATCCCGGCGGGGGCAAATTTAGTTAACATCATTGATTAGCAAATTTATATAAATAGGAAGAGTGTTTAATAAAGTATGAAAGGTCAGGGAGGATCTGGTTTTTCAGCAATGGTATTGTTTATAGCAGCAGCATTGACAGCAGCAATAGCAGCATTAGTAATTATTGGGGCAACAACTAGTGCACAAGGACATGCAGCAGCTGCAGCACAACAAACAGTACAAACATCTGGTACAACTGTAGAAATTGTAAGAGTAGAGGGTATAAATGTTAATACAACATCACAAACAGTACAAAAGTTCTTAGTATATACAAAATTAGCACCAGGATCACAGCCAATATTATTAAATCAAACAGCAGTAATATTCTATGCTCCAGCTGGTAGACAAGTATTTGTATATGGAGGAGCTGTAGCAGACTCTTCACTAGTAACACAATATACAGGATATTATTACATTGATCAACAAGATTCAGTATCAAATTCAGGATTATTATATAATGGAGTATTAGGACCAAATGACTTAGCAGCACTATTAGTATATGCTAATCTATCATTAGGAACTTCACAAACATGGGAATTCTCTATAATACCACCAAACGGACAACCATATGATCTAGCTGGCGTAACTCCACCAGCATTGATATATCCAACAGTAATATTATATGGCTAAAATGAAAGGACAAGCCTTTGAATCGCTTTTTTTCTTTATATTTTTGGTTGCATTAGCTGCAATAAGTACTTATATAATTGTTGATGTTTATTTAAAAAGTGCTGGATATTCAATTATAAAATTGCAATTAAATCAACAACAATCTGCAGTACCACAATTTACAATTCATGATGTTGAATATTCTGAATATGGAAGTGTAGCAACAGTTTCATTTACATTATATAATTTAGGACCAACAGAGATACCATTAAGAGGATGGTTTATTGATTTTACAACCCCAAATGGTGATATAATATGTACAACTCCAATATTTGAAAGTTCAGCCGATGCTGCAAATATTGGTATAGCTGAATCTGTATATGATGAAACACATAACGTAACATTAAGTTATGGACAGATAATACCAGCACATTCTGTAGTAGATGTTAATCTAACAATCATTGGAGGACCATGTTTAAATGCAACAATAAACTATTCTTTACACAATCTGCAGATGGGATTTAGAGTAACAATTCCACCAACTAAATATTATGATATAATGTATTGTTCTGTAGATCCATATACAGGTTATTCTTCATGTAGTTCTTTGGGCTATAAAACATATCAATAAATTTTTTTGGATCTTTAAAATTTTATTTTTAAATATTCTTAATGCTATGTAAACATTTTCCAAAATGCGGTGGTTGTCAAATTCAAAATTTATCATATAATGAACAAATAGAATATAAAATAAAGAAATTTGTTAATATATTTAAAAGAGAACCTGATGAAGTTATAAAATCACCAAAAATAATTTATTATAGAAATAGAATGGATTATGCTGTTGGTCCTAAATATGAAGTAGGATTAAAAGAATATGGGAAATGGTATTCATATGTAAATATTGAAGAATGTTTTTTACAATCTCAAGAATCAAATATAATAAGAAATAAGTTTAGAGAATTTATAATAAATAAAAATTTAAAACCATGGGATACAAAAAATTATACCGGTTTTGTAAGATATATTGTAATAAGAGAAGGAAAATTTACAAATGAAAGAATGGTAAATATAATAACTTATAAAACAGATAATTTAGAATATTATAAAAATATATTTTTAGAATTTTATAATGAGATTAAAAATTATGTTAACTCATTTTATTGGTCAATAAATGATACAATTTCAGATGTTTCATATGGAAATATAAATTATTTATTATCTGGAGAAAAATATATTAAAGAAAAAGCTTTAGATAATTTTTATTATATTTCACCAAATAGTTTTTATCAACCAAATAGTTATACTGCAGAAATATTATTAAAATATGTAAAAGAATTTACAAATCCAAATGAAAATGATATAATCTATGATCTATATTCTGGTTCTGGTTTTTATGCAATAGAAATTGGGAAATATTCTAATTATGTATATGCTATAGATAATAATAAGGAAAATTTTGAAATGTTTAATTTAAATAAAGAAATAAATAATATAAGAAGTGTGAGATTTTTATTATCTAATGTAGAAGATTTAGAGAAAATAAATGCAGATAAGATAATTGTAGATCCGCCAAGACCCGGATTACATAAAAAAGTAATAAGAAAAATATTAGAATCTAATGCAAGGAAAATTATTTATGTTTCTTGTTATCCAGAAACACAAAAAAGAGATATAGATATCTTAATAAATAAAGGAAATTATAAATTAGAAAACATAATTTTGGTTGATCAATTTCCTCATACATATCATATGGAGACAATTGCATTATTAAGTAAATAACTACTTTTTAGGTAAAATTTATAATGTTTAAAATCTTTTAATTCATTATGGTAAGGGCACAGTTTGGTTTGTCAACATTAATTATATTAATAGCAATAATAGTAACAGCAGCAGTAGCGGCCGGTGTAATAATATATACAGCAAGCTCTTTACAATCAAGAGCATTACAAACAGGTGCTCAAGCCGAACAAAGAATATCAACAGGTATGCAAATTACTCAAGTATTTGGATATCAATATGATCCATCAAATGGTCAATTAAATAATTATTTACAGAAAATAACTGTCTTAGGACCAGTTGTAACATTAATGCCAGGTTCCAATCCAATTAATTTTGAATATGTAAGTACTTTAATTACAGATAGCAAAGGAAATGTGTATTCATATGCACCCTCTCAATATTATCCTACAGCAATATATGGTATATTACAGGGAGGGAGCTTTATAATAACAGGATTTATGTTTAATAATCAAGTAAATGTACAAAATGTAACAATAAATAATTCAAAGGTATGTTCTATACTAAATAATTTCACAAATCAATATATATATACAAACTTTACATATGTAAATGGAACTTTAGTTTCATGTACAATAGGATTGAATTCTTCAATAATTGGATATCCATTAAGTATAAATCAAGTATTCCAAATATTGCAATCAATGAATGAAGCTGGAATTCAAAATCCATATGCAATAATTGGATTATCTATAAGTCAGGAAAGTGTATATTTAACAACTGGAGAATTATATGAGATAATGTATTATCTACCTATTGGATTATCAACAAATGAAAATTATAATATACAAATAACACCGGTAAATGGATATACATCACAATATGGAGGGGCTATACCAGCTGTTTTAGCTCAATCGGTAGTTTCTTTAGGAGGAAGTTAAAGATTTTAACTTTTTTATTATCTTATATTTTATTGCCGCCGTAGCTCAGTTGGTAGAGCGGTGGACTTGTAATCCACAGGTCGTGGGTTCAAATCCCACCGGCGGCATTTTTATATATTTTTTATAATTTAAAATTTAGATGAAAAGAGTATTATATAAGGATAATATATTCTTGTTGGAGGATAATGTTTTATATTTTTATGAAGTTTTATATTTATTAGAAAAAAATGAGATTGAAGTATATGATGAGAAAAATAATAAATTGGATATAAATTATTTTCTAAAAGATGAAAAAATTAAATTATACTATAATATATATAAATATTTTAGAGAGAAGGGTTATCATTTAGGTACAGGATTAAAATTTGGTGGCATATTTAGAATATATGAGGATATAAAAGAACATTCAAAGTGGGTTGCTATTCCAATAAATATTAATGAAAAAATAGATATATATGATTTTTTAGCAAAAAATAGAGTTGCACATAGTACTAGAAAAAGAATTTTATATTGTGTAAAGGATAATAATAATTATATATTTTTAGAAGTAAGATGGAAAAAATTATAATCAAGGAATTTAATAATAAATTTATTTTAAATAAAGAATTTTATGACAAAATAGGAAGAATTGGGAAAATTGATAAAGATTATATTATTTTAGAGCCAGAAGAAGTTTTATATTGTATAAAAAAAGGATGGATAAAATTAGAAGGAATAAATAACTTTTTAGATTTTATTAAAAAATATAAAAATATATTAAATATGAAGAAATTTTATGTATTTGAAGATTTAAGAAATAAAGGATATTATTTAGATATAGAAAATGACTCAATTATTTTATATGCAGATTATAAAAAAGAAAAAGTTTTATATTATGTTTATCCAATATATGAAAATGAATTTCTGTACATTAAAGATATTTTAAATTTTATGGACTCAAGGAATTTAAATAAAATTTTGTTGGCAATAATTGATATAGAAAATGATATAGTTTATTATGAAATAAATAAATTATTTTTATAAAACTTTTTAATTTATATTTTTTTAATGGAAAAGGACCATATAGATATTGGAGATGAAATAGATATATTGGTAAAGCATGACAGAAGGGTAGAGAAGTTAAATAGGAATTTTGGTGATCTTTTGGGAAAAGGCCTACAGTTATTTTCTTTAGGAGGTGGATTAACATACTACATTTTATCTCAAATATTGACAGATTTTCATGTTAAAAGAGGATACTATTTAGTAAGAACTCCATTTATTACAAATACCCTATTATATCAAATTTCAGGTCATCTTTCATATTATAAACAAAATATGTATATATTTAATATAGAAGATGAAGAATATGCAATTAAACCAATGAATTGTCCACATCACATATTAATTTTCATTAATTTATTAGAAAAATATAGAAAAATAAAATTACCATTTAGAACATTTGAATTGGGTACTGTACATAGATATGAGCCTTCTGGAAGTGTTTATGGATTATTAAGGGTAAGATCTTTTACCCAAGATGATTCTCATGTATTTATTACTCCGAATTTATTGGAAAAGGAAATTGAAAAGTTAATAGATGAAATGATATTATTGTATGAGAAAGTATTTAATATAAATTTAAAAGCATCAGAATTTAAAGTAAGATTAAGTTTACATGATCCAAATAAGATGAATGAATATTCTGGTTCTAAAGAAGATTGGGAATATGTTGAAGATGTAATGAGAAATGTAATAAATAAATTAGCAAATAAATATAATTTCTCTATTTATGAAGGAATTGGAGAAGCTGCATTTTATGGTCCTAAATATGATTTTACATTAAAAATTGGAGAAAAAGAATGGCAATTAGGTACTATACAATTAGATTTTAATTTACCAAGGAACTTTAAACTTATTGAATTAGTAAAGGATTATTTCGGAATAGATAATCTATATATAATTCATAGAGCATATTTAGGTTCTATAGAAAGATTTATTGGTGTATATTTAGAATCATTTAAAGGAAGATTGCCATTTGTATTAACTCCAATTCAGGTTGCAATATTAGATATATTTACTGGAGATAAAGAAAAAGATAATAAAATAAAAGAATATGCAATGAAAATTTATAATAATTTGAAAAATAAAGAAATTAGGGTTGTAAATATTGAAACTACAAAAATACAATTAAGTAATATGACAAGAATACTAGAATCAATATATAAACCATATATTATAATATATATTGGAGAAAAGGAGGTAAACGATAATATATATTCAATAAGATATTATAATATAAATAGAAAAAATATAGAAGAAAAGAAAATAAAAGAGGAGGAATTATATAATTTAATTGAAGAACTTGAAAAGCCATTAGGGGAACTAAACAATAGGAAATATAGATTATTTGAAGATTTTAACTTTATATTTGAATGAAAAAAATTGATGAAGGCTGGCATTCTGAAATTTTTTTAACTGAAAAAGGTACAATAATAAAAAAATTTAAAGATAAATTATATAAAAACTATGAAAAAGAAAAATATTTTTTAGATTTTTTAAGTAATTATGGTTTTGTTCCAAGGATAATCTCTTATGATGACAAAAATTTGGAAATAGAGATGGAATATATTGATGGGAAAAAATTTGAAGATTTGAGTTTAGAAGAAAAGAAAAAATATTTAGATAAGATTTTAGATATTTTACTTTTATTAGATAGATTAAAAATTGAAAAGGAAGAAATGAGAAGACCATATGAACATATAATTATTAAAGATAATAAAATTTATTTAATAGATTGGGAAAGGGCAAGATTAAAAAAGAACCCTTCAAATTTAACACAATTTATACAATATTTAATAGATGATAAAATAATTTATATCGATCAAGAATTAATAAATTTATTAAGGGAATATAAAAAATCGTATTCTGAAGAAATATTTAATAAAATTAAAGAAAAAATTAAAAGTATATTAAATAATAGAGAATATTAGGCCTCCGTGGTGTAGCGGCAGCATACGGGACTGTCGATCCCGTGACCCGGGTTCAAATCCCGGCGGGGGCGTTTTTTAAATAAAGAATATTAAAATTCATTTAATATATATTTTTTAGCAATCTCATTTGCAAAAATTAATCTATCTTTATTATCTAAATTATTTAGATATCCATAAAAATTTCCAGCATTCCATGTATCTCCTGCTCCTGTTAATATTATTGGTTTAACTTTCTCAATTTTTATATATGTTCCTGATGGTAAAGAATAAACAAAATCTGAAGAATGAATGTCTAGATGTTCTACATTTAATATTTTATATAATTTATTTGCTAGATCTAATAAATTTTTATAATTTAGTTTAAGGAAATTTCCTAAATATTCTAGTTCATATTCATTCAAGCTTAAAACCCAAATTCTATTTTCTTTCAATATTTTAATTAATTCATTTAAATTTTCAATATTTATTGAAGGATCTCCAATATCTAAATATATTTTAATATCTTTATTTAAATTAATTATATATTTTAATAATTCATTGGATTTTTTATTATTATTCCAATTTCCGAAAAATATATATTTTGTCTTCTTTAATATTTTTTCATATTTTTTTATTTCATTAATTCCAATTTGAATACCTTTTGGATCTGTTATCATAATTCTATCATTATCCTCTAAACTAATAGTAATAGAAATATCTATATATATTGGTAAAAATTTTATCTTTAATTTTTTATCTTTTATATATTGTTTAAATACCAATTCAGAAATTTTATTACATCCAGCTATTAATTTATTTTTAATTCCGATTTTACTTAGTGCAATTGAAAAATTTGTGGCATTTCCGCCAATTTTTAATTTAATCTCCTGATTTATGTTTCCAGTACTTTTATTTATATCTATTTTCTTTGTAATTATATCTAAAAATAGATCGGGAAGGGATATTATGGAATTTTGTTTCATATATAATATAGCTTATTAATCCAATATATAGATTTGCTAGTATTGCTGAAGCAATTGCTCCATATAGTTTAAGGTTTGATATCAATATAATATCTGTAATTATTGAAAGGAGGGTAGTTGTTATTGCATATATTGGATAATATTTTTCCATATCTTTTCTATATAATACTAAGGTATATACATTAAGTGAATTTATTATTAAGATAATGGAGAGATATTTTATTATATTTGTAGATAATTGATAGTTTTCTCCAAATATAAATAATATTATATAAGGTCCAATCATTATAATTAATCCAGTTAATATAATATTAATTATAAGTTGCATTAATAATAATTTATTTATATTTCTAATAACTTTTTCTTTCTTCCATCTTAATATTCTAGGCATTTTTATATTATTTATAGTAAATATTCCAGATAATGTATATACAATTACTAATGCTGAATAAAATTCTCCAACTGTATTATAGTCTGTAAATGTCCTTAAGATTTGTATGTCTATAGAAGAATATAAACCTAACAAAGTTATTGGTAGACTAATAAGTAGGGTAGATTTTAAATATTTTTTAAAATCATTAAAATTAATTTTTTCTCTTAATATTGATATAAAATTGATATTGCCTTTCCTTAATTTATATAGATAAATTAAATTTAAAATAAAATAAGTTAAAAATAGACCAAATATAAAACCTCTATTCATTATTATAATTGTTAAAGAAACTATAAAGATAAATTTAAGTAATGACTCTAATAGGTATAGATTTTTAACAGATTTTATATTTAATTGTGAATAAAATATAGAAAAATAAATTCCAATTAAAGATAACAATATTGCAGTTATATATATAATTAATATATCTGAGAAATTATATCCGTAGAAAGTTGTAGATAAGAAATAATTTGAAAATATGAAAATAATTAGAAGAATGAATAATGAAAAAACGATTTTTAAATATATATCAATTTTAATATATTTATTATCTTTATATTCTGATAAGTATTTTGTTAATATTATATTTGAAGCCCCTATTATTCCAGCAATCAACCCTAAAAAATTATATATTGATACATATGCTCCATAGAATGTATCTGTTAATATTCTAGCTAAAATTACTAATAATAAAAAAGTGATAGCTTTGTATGCTATCAATCCTATTTTTTCATGTATATAGTCCTTGAAATATTTTAGATTTAATATTTTATTAAAAATCTTAATTGTTTTATCATAATATATTATTAAATTAATAAATAATTCTTTCAAGAAAAATCTATTAATTTTATATTTTTCTTCTATATAGAATTTTTTATTTCCTAAATATGTTAATAAAAAATTTTCGTATATTTTAATGTTTTTTCCAAATATTATATAAGAATCTATTAAATGAAAGATTAAGAATTTTTTTCTTATTAAACCAATAAACCCATCTTTGAATTTTCTTTTTCTATATATATCGTAAATATTTTTGTTTATATTATTGAATATTATTATATTATTTCCTTCAATTTTTAATTTTCTAATGTCTTTTTTATTCTCTAATAAATAAAATGTTAAGTTATAATTTTCTTTTATTTTTATTGCTATATCTTTATATTTCTTATAGGTTATACAAATTAGATTCAAATTATTTCTTTGACAAAAATTATATAATAATCTAATATTATAAATTAATTTTTTTGTATCTTTATTTAAAAAAATATAAATTAGATTATCCATATGAAAAAGCCGCTATCGTTATTACAATTTGTAATAAAATTATTGTATATACTACCATCTTTTCTGTTGCTTTTCCAAATAATTTTCTATTTATCTTAATAGCAAGATGAGTAATGCTGTATATTTTGTTATATGGTTCTTTTAAATTATTATTTTCATCAGGTATTCCAAAATTTTCTTTATATACATGATTTAATAATCCCCTAATAAATAATATTAATTCTAAGAAATATAGCGTAAATAAAATTAATCCAAATTTTTCAAAATTTCCCAGTATTACTATTGCACCGAATAATGATCCAATACCATATGTAAATGCATTTCCTGGAAATACTTTTGATGGATACCAATTAAATATTAGAAATGCTATTATTGAAAATATTGTTATCAAAGATATCTCTGCTAAATAGTAATTACCAGTTAAATATGATTTTAGTCCAACAGCGCCAATTAATAAAATACCCATAGACCCTTCTAGACCATTATATCCAGCGATCATATTGAAAGCATTTGATGTACCCATTATTATAATTGGTACTATTAATAGTGGATATAATATTCCAAGATTTACTTCTCCTATAAATGGTAGATTAATATATGAATTACCTGCCGATATTATCATTAATGGTAATGCTAGTATAAATGATAGAATTACCTTTTGTAAAGGTTTCATGCCTTTTTTCCATCCCAATATATCATCAAATAATCCCAATATTGTAGTTAATGATAATAGTGTTAATATTGAAAATACTTCTACCAAATTTTGTGTAGTTCCAAATATATATACTTTTAATCCTATATATAATAGTATTCCAAATATTGTACCGATTATTGCATATAAACCTCCAATTTCTGCCACTTCTGGTTTATTATACTTATTCATATCTTTCCCTACATATCCTTCTCTATGGGCAACAGGTATCCACTTCTTTATTAGATAATATGAAATAAAAAAAGACAATATTAATGGTAATATAGCAATTAAAATTTCTCTATACATCATAATAGCTTTTTAAATTCTTATAATAGGCTAAGTTATATATCCTTCCGCATTCATTTATTTGTTGAATATTTGTTGCAAGATAAATACAATATAAATGGTCAGGAACTGTGAAATTTTCAGGGAAATTTATCTTCCATACTTTTGCTGGTGGGATATCATAATATATTATTGGGGGAAATCCGTATAATAAATTTGAATAAAATACGAGATCAAATGTTCCATTATAATTGTTGTTTAAAAAATAAAGTTGTACCCAATTATATTGTGTGGCTTTTTGTGATATGAGATATGCATATAAGAATAATCCTAAAGGATTTTGCTGTCTTAATAAAGAATAGGCTGGAGATACATATAATAATCCATCATATTGGGAATCATTGAATGTAACTAATTGTCCATTTATATATACATATTTTAATGAAAGTATGTATTGTTGATTATTTAGTGGATTATAAATGTATACGTATGCCCCTATTAAATTGTCTGGATTAATATTGTTTATATCTAACGTTTGATATATTCCAGATCTTTTTACTATAGATTGGTTAAATAATAACTGAACCCCTGTTATCATTCCACAACTATTTTGGTTAATTATCTCCTTGTTATGTACATATATACACCTATTTATTATTGTTCCATTAATATTTAAGGTTTCATCCAATGGTTCTTGACCAAAGTAAAATAAACTATTATTTGTTGCAAATATATAATACCCATTATAATATACTGATGGTATTGCTGGCCCTGGATTTTCTGATGTTCCAGATACAAACGAAGATATCCAAGATTCTTTGTCATAGCTTTCATTTGATCCTAAAAATTGAAATGCAAAAGATTTTCCTATATCCGTAGGATCTATGTATAAGTATGCAGGTTTTAAATAATTCATTTTATATAATTTTTCTAGTAATTCTATATTTCTTTGGGATAAATTATATGATGAAATAGATTCAGAAGAACCATTAAATTGATATAATAGATTTATCCAATTTTTATATCCCAAAGAATCTTTTAATTTTTTAATTTCATTTACCTCACTTTCATTAAATCCTAAATATCTATACAGATAATCATAAAATATAGAGTTTTCATTGAATAATTCTAATGTTTTAAATGTTTGATAATTATAATTTGCATGTACATAAAATAATTCTAATGTTTGTGTTATATTTTCTGAAGACAATCCATATCTACCCATTAAATGATTCCAGTATGGGTAAGAATTTGCACCATTTATCCAGGCAGTTCTATTTCCTATTACATAAATATAATATCCATAATCCCACCAAGAATTTATAATGGAGTTTGGTGGTGTATTTTGACTTATCCATAAGAAAGTATTTATTAAATAGTCTGGAGTTCCGTATGAAGCGGCACTTAAAAAATAGTTAATCATATATCCAGGATCTCCATAAATTCTATTATTTATAGAAAATAAAGCACCAAATATTGTAAATAGGATTAAACTATATTTAAATAAATTAAATAAATCTAAATATTTATTTAATATATATTCATATAGAATATATACTGCTAAAAATACTAATGGAATTAAGAATAAAAATATTTTTGTTGATATAAATAGAGATATTCCTGAAATAGATGAAATTAATAATAATATTAATATTAAATTTTCTTTTATAATATTTTTTAATCTAGAAAATTCATCCCTAAATAAATTGAATATTTCTATACCTAGTATATATAATAACGGGAGAGCAAGACCATTGTAAAAGACCAATCTATATGTATATTTTCCTAAAAGAAGAGCTATAAGCGATAGTAATAATATAAAGATTTCTTTATCGCTTAGATTTCTATT
This sequence comes from Candidatus Nanopusillus sp., assembly GCA_028275885.1. Lineage (GTDB taxonomy): Archaea > Nanobdellota > Nanobdellia > Nanobdellales > Nanobdellaceae > Nanobdella. The sequence goes on along the minus strand of JAPWTW010000003.1, from coordinate 36,625 downwards.
AAATAATGAAATGTAAATTAATAAAATTAAAAAAGCAATCCAGGATATAAATATATTTATAAATATACCATTAATTACTAAATCTGAAAATATTATAAATTGAAGTGCAATTGATAATGTTGATACTTCAAAAATTGTCTTTATTAAATCATATTTATTACTTTCTCTGTTATATGATATTATAAATACAGAATATATAAGTAAATAGAATATTAAAATGTATATAGAAGGACTGATAAAAAGTTCTGATACAGCTAATATAAATATAAATAATAGTTGGGAAATTAAAAGATTTTTAGGTTTAGTTCTGTCAAATATTAAATATCCTAAACCTAAGTAAGTTAATACTAAACCTATCTGTCTTAAACCTATCTGTCCAAACAAACTCAAATAATATCTTGCAGTAGTTGGTCGGAATTCTGCAACTGTTGAACCTATTCTTTCATAGGTAAATGGGTTATACAAGAAGGATATAGCTAATTTGTTAATTAAAAAAGGTAATGATATAGAAAGAATTATTAGAAATATTATATATTTTTTTAGTAATTTGTTGTCTTTGATATAATTTCTTATAATGTATATTAATATTCCTGGAATTATTCCAGATAAAACAGATAATATCAATAGATATTTTTTATTTTCAGTAATTATTTCCAATATCTTATTATCTTTGAATATTTCATATAAAAATAATACAAGCATTGAAAGTTCTATAAATAAATTCTCATAACTTAAAAACAAATCGATTCCTAAAGATCCAGGTACTATTAATTCGTCTAATATTCCAGTAAATCCTATATATGGTAGGTAGAAGTATACATCTTTATAATCTCTATCATAAAAGTATCTAACCAACAATATTAAACCAAAAACAATTGGTATTATTATCCAACCACCCCAACCCTTTCTAGTTAATGCGGTAGTAAATATTAATAATGTTAGATAATAGGCTCTTGATCCTTTAAATATTGAATATAATAATAATAAGATAAAGAAAAATATAAATAATTCAATTGTTAAATATACATCGGGATTTGGTAATAAAGACGTTTTATAAAATATTATTAAGCTAATAATAGAATAAAGAATTAAGAATAACTTTTTGTATGTATTATTTTCAGGTTTTGCATTAAAGTATTTAATTATAATGTAAAAAGATAATACTAAGAAAATAATTGCTCCTAATTCAGTATCAAATAAAATCAGTCTAGTTGTCAAGAATGGATTTATAGCAAGAATCATAGAAGAAAAAAATGCTAAATATCTATCTTCAAATATATTCTTTGCTAAGAAATAGAATATAATTGAGGCGATTGCAGGTACATATGCGTTGGTAAAGTTTGCTGATAACCATAATATATTATTGGATGCTGGATGTATTTGTAAAATATTTAATAATGCAATAATCTGACTGCTAAAATTTTGGAACATTAAATAAGATAAAAATGCCAAATAAGATACAAGATTTTTATTGTACAAGTAAAATGGTAGTGGATAATATAAATTATAGGTAATATTATTTAATGTATGATTAAATACTAAAGATTCGAAATATTTAAACATTAAATATGCATCAGGTCCTACTAAAGAATAATCTCCCAAGAAATTAATTAATAAACCTCTTGATCCTAAAGCAAATAAAAATATAAATATAATTATTAATATGTCTATAAATATACTGCTTGATAGTATTTTTCTTAATCTATTAACTTTTGTTTCCTGATTATTATTATTTAAATTAGAACTTTCAGATGTCATTTTTACATATTTTAATAAAAGATTTAAAAGTTATTTTTCAATTACTTACAATATGCCTAAAAAAGTTGTATCAAAAATAGGTGAAGAAGGTATAAGAAATGCTGAAGAAAATGTTGTAAGAGAGAATATTGTGACATGGACCAGAGGATATAAAGCAGAAGTATTGGATGTTGTTGGAAGAACAGGTATGAGGGGTGAAGCTACACATGTTATTGTAAGAGTACTTGATGGTCCAGATTCTGGAAAAATTCTTAGAAGAAATGTAATAGGACCTATTAGAAAAGGGGATATAATATTATTAAGGGAGACAGAGATATCGGCTATGCCAATTGAAAAGAAAGATTGAAGATGGTTGTTAAAAATAAGTGTTCATATTGTGGAAATGAAATAGAACCGGGTACTGGAATTATATATGCATTAAATAATGGTACTATTTTATATTTTTGTTCAAGAAAATGTATTAGAAATTGGGAAATGGGAAGAGATAATAAAAAGCTAAAATGGACAGCTTTTTATAATAAAACATGAATGGAAAACATTTAATACAAAAGACTTTGGTAGTATTAAAACCAGATAGTGTTAAAAGGGGAATTGTTGGGGAAATAATATCTAGATTCGAAAGAGCAGGTTTAAAAATTGTTGGATTAAAAATGATAAAATTAACAAGAGAACAAGCAGAAAAATTTTATTATGCAGATGAAAAATGGTTGGAAAGTGTTGGAAATAAAACAATAACAAGATATAAAGAGATGGAATTAGATCCTGTAAAAGAATTTGGGACTGATGATCCAAAGAAAATTGGAAGCATAATAAGAGAATGGATGATAGATTTTATAACATCAGATCCAATAGTTGCTATAGTATTAGAAGGTGTTAATTGTGTAGAAGTAGTTAGAAAATTGGTTGGACCTACAGAACCTTTAAAAGCTCCGCCAGGTACTATTAGAGGAGATTATGCTCATGTATCAATAGCTTATGCAAATTGGAATAAGATGGTTTTAAGAAATGTTGTTCATGCATCAGAAACGGAAAAAGATGCAGAAAGAGAGATATCTATAATATTTAAACCAGAAGAAATCTATAATTATGAGAGGAATATTGAAGAAGTCATCTATTAAAGATAAAATTTTGATTTTTTTAATAGTATTTTCGATTGTTATGATATTAGCATCAATAATATATAGATATTTATTTCATCCAGTATATTCTCTTAAATTACCATATGTTTATAATATTTCAGATAATGAAACCGAAATTAGATATTATGAATTAAATTTAACAACTTATGATATAATTAAGATATCAATAAATGGTGTATTCAATCAAAAAAATCTCAATTTTAGTAATCCTAATAGTTCTATAGAATTTATTAACAAAGTAAATAATTATTTATTAAATAATTCTTTATATATGAAAAACTATGAATTGTATTATACGAAATTAAACATTATATATCCTCAATATTCATTTATATTATGTGTAGATGACTCTTGTGGAGCTTTTGTATTTACTAGTAAAGGAATTACAAACATACCAATTTCATATATAAATAATATAAATAATACATTGATAATTTATCTTTCATATTCAATATCAGAAAAAATTTTGAATTATTTAAAATATGAAAATGGAAATTTTGTAGATATAATTAAAAATGGGTTAGAAAATGGAGAAATTAAAGTAATAAATGATAATCAATTGGTTCAAAATATTTTAAATATATATACTTTTAACATTACAGGATAAAATTAATTATGTTTCAAATGGGCTAATTGCTTTTAATAATATAATAAACATAGCTGTACCCATTGGCAATACTATTAATATACTCATTAGTTGAATGAATTCTATATATTGAAAGTTTGTTCCAGAAATAGATCCCATCAATGTAGTTAATATAATTATAAATATAACTCCTACAATTATTAGTGTTATATATATTTCTAAGAATATTTGCATATTGTTTGAATATTCTATTATTTTTCTCCTATATTCATCAAATAATTTCTCAGCTTCATTATATAAATATTCCTCAAGATTTCCACCCTCAACTATTATAGATCTCATTCCATTTAATATTGAAGCCCATTTCTTTGAAGGAGAATATTCAGCTTTTCTTTCTAATGCTACTGGTAATGATAATCCTACAGTATCTATTAAGTATATTATTTCAGATGCTTCTTTTTTTATTTCTGAAAATTCACTATATTTTGACAATAATTCAAATAATGCTTTTGGGGTTGCACCAGAAGAAACTAAAGAAGCCATATATAATACAGCATAATATAAAGAATTGTCTATTTTTTTAGCTCTATTTTGTTTTTCGATTGAAGGATATTTCTTAAATAATAATAGAGATCCAAAAAATCCTAAGATACCGGCAACTATTCCAAATATTATTGGAAAAGTTGGATTAAAAGATCCATATACTTTTATATTATATATTAAAAGGGAAAAGAATGTTAATATTGATACAGATATTGATATTCCTATTGAATATATTTTAGCTTTATATATATACTTAGAGGGATCTTCTTTATAATTAATTGCTAATAAATCTTTTTCTATACCACTAAAAAATTGATCAAATATACTAACCATATATTTAAATATTGACATCTAAAATTAAAAGTATAATGATAGTTAATACATATAATAAAAGAGTAAATAAAAAAGGATTAATTGAAAGATTTATAGATCAATTTTTCAATATAAGGGATCCATTACATTATAAAGAGATAAATGTTTTTGGTTCATATATTAAGGAAGATAGATTTATATTGTATATATCTATTTTGTTTGCCGCTATTATTGGAATATTTGGAATAATATTTAAACTATATGAAAATTATGTAGCACTTTCAATATTAATAATAGTTATATATCTTGTGGGAGGAGTTCCATACCTATTTTACAAGTATATTGAAAGTAAAATATATGAAAATATATCTAATAATTATACATATTTTCTATCTTATCTATCTGAAAGTTTAGCATCTGGAATGACATTATTGGATGCTCTGGCATATTTATCATCAATAGATTTGGGATATCTATCTGTTTTAGTTAAAAAATTATATAATTGGATTGTTTGGGGTATGCCATTTGAAAAAGCATTTACATTATTTAACATGTATTTTGAAGACCTTCCAAATATAAAGATGATTAATTATGTAATATTAGAAACATATAAAGGTGGAGGTGATATTTCAAAGGTTTTAAAAAGATTATACAATGATCTAGAATCTGTAAAGGAATTGGATGGACTAAAGAGAGCATATGTATCGCAACAAATATTAGTTTTATATGCTATATTTATTATATTCATTGGATTATCAATTTCTATATTAAGTACAATTAAACCATTGATAATAAGTCAAATTTCAGCTTCTACTGTTCATACACAGTTCAATTTCTTTTCTTCTCAAATAAATTATTCATGGTTAAAATTTATTACAGCCTTATCAATAATCATGGTAGGAATTTCGGCATCAATTATAATGGGTATTGCTGAAAGTGGAAAAATAAGATCTTCAGTAAAACATTTAGCAATAAACAATTTAATAGGATTATTATCTATAGTAATTTTTGTTCTACCATCTTTTGTATCGTTTAATTTACAAGTTTTCCCAACAACTGCTTATATATATACCCCAATAAACATACAAGTATATGGATATATTGATGCACAACCAATAACAAATGCTCCATTAGCGATATATGTAATAAATTCAGCTGGAAGTTATGTTTATCAGAATTTTCAAATATTACAAAATGGATATTATTCTCAGTCTATTGCTTTAAATAATACTGGTACATATATTGTAGAAGCAATATTAAACTATAATGGGAAAAGATATATACAAAAGCAAATTATTAATGTAACAATATGAAGTCTCAAAGTTGGATTGAAGTATTAATTACACTTGCTGTATTTTTATATATTGTAATTTATATGTATCAAGATGTAGTCAATGGATTATCTCAATATTCTTCTGGATTGTATAAAATGTCTGAATATCAAAAATTATATACCAGTTCTTTTTATTTTTCTCAATTTTATGATCCACAAAAAGTATATAATTATTTAAATTTTTCTTTTTCATATTATTATACTCCAAAAGTTATATTTTTGTCTACAAATCCATTTATTTGTAATAATTGTATAGAATTTTTTTATAATATGAGTTCAAACAATATAGAAATAATACAGAACTCTTATATAAATGTATCATCTATTTTACAAGTTTATATATATGGATCAACACAAAATATTAGTATAACAAATAATTCTGCATATTATAATTGCAACAATTATCTAAGTTCATCTTTTTTTAGTGTATATACAAGAACTTTCCTATATTGTAATTTTAATTTAATTGGAAATTCTAGTATTTACATAAATACAAATGAAAAATTTTTAATTATAAATAATTATAATACTGTACTATACTTGTATAATGGAGATAAAATTGTTGGTCTTCCAAACATATTAATGAATATTTATCCAACAGTACATTTAAATTATTTTCAATATTTTAATGGATCTATAAATTATATATCTTTATATGGATAATGAAAAATTTATATAAGAATCATAAATATAAATTAAATATTGCTGGGCCCGTAGCTTAGTCTGGTAAAGCGTCGGGCTTTTAACCCGAAGATCGGGGGTTCGAATCCCCCCGGGCCCGGGTTTGATATCATAAATGATTAATGTTATTAACAATCATAATTTTATATATGGTAATATTTTCTAAATATATCATGGAGATAAAGAAGATATTATATTTTATTATAATAAATTTTCTATTGTTGATTTTTGCACCCAATATATATTCACAAGTAGGAGCGGCTGTTGTTGGAAATAATAGTGCTGTAGCTAATAGTATAACATTACCTACAGCAAATTTATATTATTGTGTTGCTTCTTCTACCGGTTCAACCCTTACTCCAAGCTTTAATGTAATGGTAAATAACAGAGGTTATGCAGTAATTGGAAATTCTAGTACAAATTCATGTTCATTTACTACTACAGCTACAAGTTATGTAATAGGTGGGGTCTCTTTAAATAATTATTCCGTTCCAGTTATTTTAACTACTTTTACAAATACATATACTGCGACAACAACGGTAACAATTCCATTTACAATTTCTGGACAAAATAATACAGTATTAATATTATTATCTTCGGGGGGAACAAATAGAGGAGGAACTATTAGTGGAGTAACATTACCTAGCGGATGTTCACAATTATTTTTAACATCTTCTGGAACTGCAGCTAGTGTATATGCTGCGGTATGCAATAAATTAGCTCCAGGTACTTATAGTATCTCGTTTACTGTTAATCGTGGTGGAGGATCAACAGTATATGTTTCTGCATTAGTATTAGGATTTCCAGTATTCACCTTTAATATTACAGGACCAAGTAGTATAGATGTTTATACAAATTATAGTAATTCTACAACAATATATGTAAATCAATTAACAGGAAATACCGCTTTACCAGTTACTCTATCCTGTTCTACAAATAGTAGTTATTTATCTTGTTCACTATCAAGTACTCAAGTTACTCCAAATGCATCAGTAACTTTAACAGTAAGTGCAAATAGTAATATACAACCAGGTACTTATAGTGTAACAGTAACTGGTGTTGCATTAAATGGAGCTACAAATTCTACTGCTATAATAGTTAATGTACAACCATATTCATTTTCAATACAGGGACCAAATAGTATATATGTAAATGCTGGTTCTTCAAATTCTACAATAATAAATATTACTCAATTAAGTGGTGGATCTCCATTACCAGTTACTCTATCCTGTTCTACAAATAGTAGTTATTTATCTTGTTCACTATCAAGTACTCAAGTTACTCCAAATGCATCAGTAACTTTAACAGTAAGTGCAAATAGTAATATACAACCAGGTACTTATAGTGTAACAGTAACTGGTGTTGCATTAAATGGAGCTACAAATTCTACTACAATTACAGTAATTCCTATAGTTAATCCAGAAATATATATTATTTCTCCATCTAATAATTCAGTATCAAACTATTATCAACTAAATATATCATTCTATATTAATTATCCAAATGTAAATATAACAATAAATGGAAATACATATAATATAAGTGTAACACCAGGTAATAATGTTATCCAATTAAATTATCAAAATTCATCATATAATTTGCCAGGATTATATAATATTATACCAAATGGGGGAAATATTACAATACAATTATCAACATCCAATCCATTAGGACAAATAAATTCAACCGGAATATATGTTTATACATTACCCCCACCAATATTTAATGTATCATATGTATATCCCACACCATCGAATGGTACGAAAGAAAATATATGGTTACTAGGAATTAATACAAATATATATGATAATACCTTAGGTCAATATTATTGTCAAATACAATTCTTAAATCAAACAAGTAATCAATGGGTAACAATAGCAAATTCATGTTCAGATATATTATATAATGGAATATTGCAGCAATATGCAAAATTAGATAGTAATGGATACTATTCCATATGGTATAGGGTATATGCATATAATAGTTATGGATTAAATCAATATACAAATCCACAAGTAATATATATATCACAAAATGCATATAATGTATCTGTAGTAAATAATACATTAAGTAGTACACAAATACAAGGAATAATAAATTCTGCAATTAATAGTTCTATACCTGTAGTAGTATTCTCTCCAGGAGTATATTTAGTAAACTTAGTAATAGATCCACAGGGTAAAAATATAACATTATTAGGACAAAATACAATATTTGAACCTGCAAATCCAGGATTACCTGTTATACAAATATTATCATCAAATGTAACAATACAAAATATAAATATTAATACAAATTTATTTGCAATAAATGTAAATAATGGAGAATTAAATTTAATAAATTCAAATATAAATTCGGGATTATTTGGAATAAATGTAAAAAATCCATCAGTAGTAAATGTATATAATTCTACAATAAAGGGAAATATAGGATCTATATATGGTTATATACAAAATTCAACAATAAATAATACTAATATACAATCTTCTGTATGGGGTGTGTATATTAATAATCCATATAATGTAATAATAGATAATTCAAACATAAATGGACAAATATTTGGAGTATATTTTGATGGAATTGCAATAAATAATACAATAAAGAACAGTAATATAATTTCTAATATATTTGGAATAAGAATAAATAACGGAAATAATAATATTATAATAAATAATAGTGTACAATCAAACATATTTGGAATATATTTAACATCATCAGGAAATAATATAAAAAATGTTTATATAAAGGTAGGACAAGTATTTGGATTATATATAACTCAACCAAATAATATAATAAATGTAACAACATATGGCGGAATATTTGGATATTATTTAACAGGTAATGCAGCAAATATATCATTATACAATTCACAGTTAGGAATTGCAATATATGGAAGCGGATATATAAATAATTTAACAACATCTACAGGAAGTGTAGATGTATATTATTATAATTCACAAGGATTCATAAATAGTTTAAGTAGTATAATGTATAATACGAAAGTAAATAACACATTATATAATTATTATGCAGGTATATCAATAATAGGAACTATAAATGGAAATATTACATTTATTAATTTACCACCTGCTACTAGTTATATTGTAGAAAAGATAGTAGCAGGTAATAGAAATATAATATCTACAAATAATACATTTGTACCCCAAGGATTTGGAAATTATCAACTATTTTATTCATAAATTTTTTTGATAATTTTTCTTTATGAGTCTAGATACTTTAATATTAGCAGGAGGTTTTGCAAGGAGATTTAGACCATTATCAGACTATGTACCAAAACCATTATTTCCAGTAGGAGGAGTACCTTTAATATACTATATAATAGAAAAAGCATTAGAAACAGGGTCAGATGAAATAATTATATCTACGAATAAAAAATATGAAAATCATTTTAGGCACATTTTAGCATCATTATATTCTTTTTATGAACCATCTCAGATTGGAAAAATAAGATTGGTAATTGAGCCGTCAAATTCTGAAGAAAATAAACTAGGATCAATTGGTGGTTTACATTATGCAATAAAAGAAATGGAAATAAACAATAATTTACTAATATTGTTGGGGGATAATTTATTTAGCTTTAATTTAAATAAAATAATTAAGTTAGGAAATGAAAATAATTCTATAACTTTGGCAATATATGATATAAAAAATTATAATGATGCAAAAAATTATGGAGTAGTAAAATTAGAAAATAATATAATAAAGGAATTTTATGAAAAACCTCAAAATCCATCTTATACTACAGTATCTACTGGAATATATTATATTCCAAAGGAAAAGTTATATCTATTAGATGAATATATGAATTCTAATTATAGTAAAGATTCTATAGGAAATTTCTTTGAATATTTAATAAAAAGGGGAGAAAAATTATATGGATATGTATATAATGATGATAATGAATATTGGTTTGATATTGGTACAATAGAATCCTATCAAAGAGCAAATAATTTTGCAAATGAAAAAGGTTTATATAGAAGATGGATATGGCCATAAATAAAAGTTTTTTTATAAATTATTTTTAAATGATAAGATCTCCAATAATCGTTGTTTTAGGTCATGTTGGAGCTGGTAAAACTTCTCTATTAGATAAGATTAGAAATACATCCTATATAAAAAAAGAAGCTGGTGAAATGACTCAGCATATTGGAGCTACAGAAGTATCAATTGATGTAATTAAAGAAATAGCAAAACCATTATTAAATATGTTTAAATTTGACTTAAAAATTCCTTCTCTATTATTTATAGATACTCCTGGTCATGAAGTATTTAGTAATTTAAGAAAAAGAGGAGGGTCTGTCTCAGATTTAGCAATTATTGTTGTAGATATATTAGATGGATTTCAAAAACAAACATATGAAGCAATAGAAATATGTAAACAATTAAGAGTACCATTTTTAATTGCATTAAATAAAATAGATAAAATAGATGGATGGAAACCTCATGAAAATAAGCCATTTTTAGAAAGTATAAAATATCAAGATCAAAAAGTAATAAATAAATTAGAAGAATATACATACAATATTGTGGCTAAGTTATATGAATTGGGATTTGATTCCGATAGATATGATAGAATAAAAGATTTTAGAAGACAGGTCGCGATAGTTCCAGTTTCTTCAAAAACTGGAGAAGGTATTCCAGATTTATTGTTATTAATTGCTGGACTTTCTCAAAGATATTTAGAAGAAAAATTAAAAATAAATGTTGAAGGAAATGGAGTTGGAGTAATATTAGAAGTAAAGGAAGAAAAAGGTTTGGGTAGTGTAATAGATGTAATATTATATGATGGTAAAATAAAGAAAGGTGATAAAATTGCATTTTTATCAAGAGATGGTATTAAAACAACAAAAGTAAAATTAATATTAAAACCGGTACCTTTAACAGATATTAGATTTGCTAGTAGAAATAAATTTAAAGAAGTAGATATTGCATATGCAGCTTGCGGGATAAGAATATCTGCAGATGGGTTAGATAATGCTCTACCAGGTTCTACAGTTTATGTATATAATGATGAAAAAGAATTAAAAGAAATAGAAAAAAAATTAAAAAAAGATATTGAAAACATAATATTTCAAACTGATAAAGAAGGTATTATTGTTAAAGCAGATACTTTAGGATCTTTAGAAGTATTAGTAAAAATGTTAAAAAATAGAAACATTCCAATAAAAAAAGCAGATATAGGAGATATAAATAAGGAAGATGTAAATATAGCATTATCTATGAAAGAAAAATATCCTCAATATTCTGTTATAGTTGGATTTAATATTGGGATAAATAAGAATGATGAAGAATATGTAAGATCTTCAAATATAAATTTAATAATATCAAATGTTATATATGATCTAATTGAAAAAATTGAGAAATATATTAATGATATAAAATATAATAAAGAAAAAATATTAAAAGAATTGCCACCAGTGGGAAAGATAAGAATATTAAAAGGAAATATATTTAGAAGATCAAATCCTGCAATTGTTGGAATTGAAGTTTTAGGAGGAGAAATAAGGAAAGATGTATATTTAATCAATTCAGATGGAAAAATAATTGGAAAAATTTTAGCAATACAAAAGGAAAAAAAGAATATAGATGTAGCTATGAAAAATGATAAGGTCGCTATATCCATAGATGATGCAATAGTTGGAAGAAATATATTTGAGGATGACATATTATATACTTTTATATCTGAAAATGATTACAGAAAATTTAAGGAAAATAAAGATCTTTTGGGTGATGAGCAAAAAGAAATATTAAAAGAAATAGCAAGTATAATGAGAAAAGAAAATCCTGCTTGGGGATTATAATTTTTTAATTCTACTAAATTTTCTATTATATTCTCTATTCATATTTTCTAAGACATGAGATGGTTTTGATAATGAAATTATGGAATCTGTGTCGAAGAAATCTTTTAATATGTTTTCAATACTTTTCTTATCTATATTTATGTTTTGACCAGGCAATCTTGAATAAATTATGTTTATTGTAATATCTTTTGGGACTTTAAAAAAATGTAAAGGTTCTAATTTTAATAAATTAAATATATTAAATCTTTTATCTGAGAAAAAAGAGAAAAATAATGGAAAATTATCAATAAAAGTTCTAGGAATAAATCCAAAATAGAAAGGATATGATACTTTTAAATTTATATAAGTATTTATATTCAAATCAAAGTCCATTACATTTATTGCATTTGTATCTGGCAAATTTAATATTATTCCATTAAAAAAATTTGGAAATTCATCATTTTGTTCAATATGTAATAGTTCTTTCATAATAAATTTAAAGTATTTGTTATATAAAAATTTTTCATTAAAGAATAAAAATATTTTCCATAATTGATATAAAATGGCAAATAAGAGAAAAGAAATTATATTTAAAGTTGTAGTATCAGATCCAAAAACTGGAAAGTCTATTCAAGTACAAACAAAAGATGAATCTTTAATAGGTAAGAAAATTGGGGATATAATTGATGGATCAATAATTAATTTAGACGGATATAAATTAAGAATAACTGGCGGTTCTGGATTTGAAGGAGCTCCAATGGTAGATTATGTTGAAGGAATGGGTAAAAAATATGTATGGTATAATGAAAATAAAAAGGTAAGAGTTAAAAAATTGGTTAGAGGAAATACAATATCTCCAGAAATTGTACAAATAAATACTAAAATAGAAGAATATGGAAATAAAGATTTTAATCAAATATATGAAGAATTTAAATCACAAAAATCTCAATGATAATTTCTTTAGGAATAGAATCTACTGCTCACACATATTCAATTGGAATTGTTGATGAGAATGGAAATATATATTCTAATGAAAGAATAATATATAAAAGTGAGAAAGGAGGAATACATCCAAGAGAGGCTGCAGAATTACATTCAAAAGAGAGTATTAATGTTTTAAAAAACTCTGTATGGAAAGCTGGATTTGTTTTCAAAAAATTAAATGGTAAATTTTATATTATAGATGCATTATATGAAATAAAAAATAAATTAGAAGGATCTGAAGAAATATTTTATGATGAATCATGGAATAGAAAAAGATATATAATATATAATAATAATAAAATATGGATTGAAAATAATAAAATAATTTCTAATAATAGAGAATTGGAAAATAATTTAAATTTATATATAAAAAATTTAAATAATTTTGAAAGAAAAATAAATCTAATTTCATATTCTGCAGGACCTGGTTTATATCCAACATTAGTTCAAGCATATTTTAGTGGTAAATTATTTTCAAAGATATTTAATTCAAAATTAATTGGAGTAAATCATTTAATAGCACATGCTGAAATTGTTAAATTATATAATAAATTTACAGATCCTCTAATTTTATTAGTTTCAGGAGCAAATACAATGTTATTATCATTTGAAGGAAATAAATACAGAATTGTTGGGGAAACATTAGATATGGGTGTAGGAAATTTTTTAGATAAGATTGGCAGATTATTAAATATTGGATTTCCTGCTGGTCCGAAGATTGAAGAATTATCAAAAAAAGGTAAAAATCTAATAAAATTACCATATTCTGTTAAAGGAATGGATATACAATTGGGAGGTATATATACATATATAAAAAATCTAATAAAAAAGGAAAATATTAATATAAATGATTTATCATATTCTATTCAGGAATATGTATTTTCAATGTTAGCAGAAATATCTGAAAGGGGGTTATCTTTATTAGATAAAAAAGAATTTGGATTAACCGGTGGAGTTGCTGTAAATAAAAGGTTACAAGAAATTTTATATTTAATGTGTAATGAAAGAAATATAAAATTTGGAACTGTCCCTTTAGATTTAGGAAATGACAATGGTGCAATGATTGCGTGGACCGGGATATTATGGTATAAAAATGATATGAATATAATTGATGGAATTAATCCATATTGGAGGCCTGAAGATATTGAATATAAAATTTAAATATTATATTACTAAATCATTATATTATAATGGCGGATCTGAGCACTTTGCTTGAATTAATAAAATTGAGAAGCAATGCAAGAAGAAAAAATTTGGGAAGTAATACGAAAGCAATAAGGAATCTAAGAAAGAAAATGGCTAAAGAAAATATTGCTATAGGATGAAAAAGAAGCTTTTCTCAGGTCTTCCAATAGATTTAGAGAGTACAACAAAAGAAATAGAGAAAGAGTTTCAGAAGATTATAGTAAGAGCTGAAAGAAGGAGTTATGGAAAAATTGTTACAATTTTAGAAGGTATAGATCCGGCTATTGCAAAAGAAACATTGAAGAGTTTAAAACAAAAGTTAGGTTGTGGAGGAACATATAAAGATAATTTAATAGAATTACAAGGAGATCATAGAGAAAAAATAAAAAAATTATTGTTAGATCTGGGTTTTAAGGAAGAAAATATAGAAATATCTAATGAAATTGAATAAATATTTTTTATCTTATGAATTTATTAGATTAAATGTAGAAGTATATGATTGTAAAATAAAAAGTTTGATAGGTATTTATGGAGAGATAATAGATGAAACAAAGAATACATTTTATATAAAGAGTAAAGATAAAATATATATAGTTCCAAAGAGCATATCAAAATTTATTTTTTATTTTAATGATTATTCAATTTTTTTAGATGGAAAACTAATAGATAAAAGACCATGGGAAAGGTTAAAAGTAAATATAAAGAAGAAGGTATAAGGTTTATATATTACTAAAATTTTAAATATATTATGAAAATAAAAGCTGTATCTCCTTTGATTGCAACAATTATATTAATTGCTCTAACAGTAGCTTTAGGTGCAATTATAGTTGGATGGGCAAGAAGTTATGTTAGTAGTCAAGTTTCAAACTTAGGTGCTCAAGTTCAGATATTACAGGTAATTTATAATAATTCAAATGGTAATATATCTATTTTAGTTCAAAATATAGGATCTGCTCAATTAGTCGGAAATAATCTTTTAGTATCATTTTCTTCTACTAATGGAAAAAGTCAAAAATGTCCTTTAGTTTTAAGTAGTAATATGGGAGGATATTTAGCATGTTATATTTATAATATAACAGATCCATCATCTGCTACCTCATTAATAAATGGTACAATACCTCAAAATTCAATATTTCTAATAAATATGACAGTCAATATGAATAGTTTTGGAATATCTTCTTTAGCTGGTTCTACTATTTATGTATATTATTATGATAATCCAATATCTAATGGATATACATTATCATGATTTTACTTTTTAGTAGTTAATTAAAAGAATAAATAATTTCTATAAATATTTCTATTTATGGAAATTAAATCTGCAAAGGCAAGAGTTGTTTTAAATTCTAGAGGAGATCCTACATTAGAAATTGAAATAAATGGTTATTCTGAAGCTGCTCCTGAAGGGGTAAGCAAGGGTTCTGGTGAAGTTATATATTTAGATCCGAAAAAAGCTGCTGAATTATTTAATAATGAATTAATAGATTTTCTAAAAACATTTGATATAGCATCTTTAGATGATTTAAAAGAATTTGAAAGTGAATTTGAATCAATTGGAGGAATAAAAAGATATGGAGGCAATACATTAATTGCTACTGAATATGCTATATTAAGGGCATGGTCTAATTATGAAAGAAAACCAATTTATCAGTTTTTTAACAAAAATCCAAAAATAAATATAAGAATATTGGCAAATGTTGTTGGTGGCGGTGCACATTCAAAAGGTAGAAGTACAAGTATCCAAGAATTTTTAGTTTCTCCTGATACAGATAATTTACCTTTATCTATCTTTATTGCATCATATATACACAAATTATTAGGAAAAAGACTTGAATTGTTAGATGACAAATTTTTATATGGAAGGAATGATGAGGGTGCATGGACAACATCACTTGAAGATGAAACGGTATTTAATGTAATAAAAATGGTTTTTGATGAAGTTAAGATGGATTATAATATAAAAGTTGATCTTGGAATTGATTTTGCTGCAAGTCAATTATATAAAAATGGAGCTTATAGATATAAAAATAAAGTATTCTCTAGAGAAGATCAAATAAAATATGTAAAGTTTCTTATAGATACGTATGATTTATTCTATGTTGAAGATCCATTATATGAAGAAGATTTTGAGGGATTTGCAGAAATAAATAATAATACAAAGAGTTTAATTGTTGGAGATGATCTAACAGTAACAAATATAGAAAGAATAAAGAAATCTTTAATATATAAATCAATTAAAGGTGTTATAGTAAAACCAAATCAGATAGGTTCGGTTATTAAGGCATATGAGGTTGTAAAATTCTGTAAAGAAAACGGTCTAGTACCAATATTATCTCATAGATCTGGGGAGACAGAAAGTAATATACTAGCTCATTTAGCAGTTGGATTTGAAGTTCCATTTGTAAAGTTTGGAATTATAAATGGGGAGAGAATCGCAAAGTTAAATGAATTAATTAGAATATATGAAAGCTTAAATAAATAACTTAAACCATTTTTTATATTCTTCAGGTACTTCAATTAATCCTAAATTAATTAGTGTATCCAATATCCCCCATATATAATTTTCTAATTCAAATGCTTTTACGAAATCTTTATTTTCATAAAAATATTTCATGTCATTATAATAAGATATAACAAATTTTTTAAACCTGTTATCTAAAAATCTTATGTTTTTAAATATTAACTCTAATTTTTCATATTCTCTATTCAGATAATAAAAGAATTCTTTTTCATTTATTTCCATTTATATACTTTATTTAAAAGTTTAATAAATGGATCTTACAGATATTTTATCTAAATTCAGTATTGAAGAAATATTGTATTTTGAAGAAAATTACGATTTGCAATATAAATATTTAAAATTTTTATATAAAAATATAAAAAATCAAGATTTATTTCTAAAGATTATTGTAATAAATTCTTTATTAGCATTTCAATTATCATATAAAGGAGAAAAATTCTGGAAAATATTTTCTGTATACTTTTCTAAACATAATAATAATGATATATATAATAATTTTCTATCTTTCATAAATTTATATAATAAGAGATATAAGGAAATAAAAATAAAAAGATTAAATAGAATTTACAATTGGATTAAAGATAAAGATTTGTTAATTTATAAAGATGATTTAGTTAAATTTAATTTAGAAATTGCAGAAGTAATGGGACAGAATATTTATGATAAAACAATAGTATTTTCAACAAAAATTTATGGTTATGGATTAAGAATTATTGGATATAAGATAATATTTCCATTTGAGATATTTATTCCAATAGATAATAGAATTGGAAAAATTAGTAAAGATAAAAATTATTGGATAAGACTATCAAAAGAAGTAAACATACCATTATTGCATATAGATTCATTAATATGGATCACTATGGGATTGAATAATAATAAAATAGAAAGAATAAAAGATGAAGAGCTTAGAAATAAAATTAAATTATTAAAAAATTATTTAGATAATATTATTAATAATTAAAAGGCCATCTGTAATATATAATATATCTCTGGCAATTTTTTCTTCATTTATTAATTTTGAATCAAAATCTGATCTGATTTTTCCATTTCCAATAGATATTTTTTCAGTTGGAGATAATAAATATTTATCATACTTTAATATAAATTCTTCAGATTTTTTTAGTAAATATCCTAAAAATATCAGTTGATTTAAACCATAAATTTTATTTTTATCGCTTAAATCATTAAAATTGTATATATATAAATTTATATTACTTTCTATTAGTTGTATTTTATTATCTTTTATTAATAATGTAGCTTGCCAATTCTTTTTATAGTCTTTATAATTTAATGATGATATTATTTTATTATTATATTCTAATATCATTTTTTCTTTTTCCTTTTTTATTGTTACCTTACCTTCTTCTAAAGATAACTTTAACCCTATGCCTAATATATCCATAAACTATTTATAGAAAATGATATATAAAAAGATTATTAAAAATTTATTAAGTAATCTATATATATATGCCGCCGTAGCTCAGTTGGTAGAGCAGCCGGCTGTTAACCGGCAGGTCGTGGGTTCAAATCCCACCGGCGGCGCTATTCATTATAATATTTATATAATAATTCTCTGTTTGCTTCCAGTTGTATATTTTTAATATTTAAGTAATCTGCAGCAGATAAAAACTCTGTACCATAATTTTTTCCAATTTCATTTAAATTACTTAAGATTTCTATATAATTCATAGATCTAGCTATATGATGGTCAATTATTACTTTACTAATCTTTGTATTCTCTAATAATCTTTCGATATTTTTGTAAAATATTTCGTTATATAAAATATTCCACTTTGTATGATAAAAAGGAGGACCAGATAGTATTATATAATCTGGATTTTTTTCTATTATATAATTTAGTGTAAAATCTGTTAAAATACCTTGTATATCAGATCCAAAAAACAAAGATTTGTTTTTATATTCTATGTACGCACCAATAACATATCCTAAAACCGAATTTTCTACCCCATGAAATAATGGGGGAGAAATTTCTATATATGTATTATTAAATTCAAATACTTTACTATCTCCGATATATATTTCAGATTTATTCTTTAATTTTTCATATACATTTTTTCCTCTTCTTCTTTGAGAATTATTTATGTGATTATTAAAATCTTTTATAATCAATTTTTTATTAAATAATATCTTGAAATGTTCTTCTTTTGGGTTTGGACAGTGATCCCAATGATAATGTGTAATAATTATTAAATCAATATCTTTTGATAATTTAATTATTTCTTTTCTTCTATTTTTTAATTCTTCTAATTCAATTTTATGTGGTTTTAGACCGTATCTATAAGGAGCAATTGCAATAGACGGATCTATAAATATTTTAATATTGGTTTTAACAATTGTTGCCATAGATCTTGTTGAAAATGAGTCATATGCAACTGGTATTATTATCATTAAAAAATATTAATAAAAATTAATAAATAGCTTCTCCAATTTCTTCAAGAGACTTTCTTTCATGATATTCAAATGCTCCTGTAATCTTTGATGGATTCAATCCATATAATATAACTTTATTATTGTTATTTATTTCAAACATAAAGCCAGAATATTCTTTGTATTTTCCATTTATAATTTCAACAACCTTTCTTGCAAATAGTTCTCCAGGTATTTTTGGATAATCTTTTAATTTACTCCCCATTCCTTCTTCTCCAGTTTTAATAGTATCTGGAAATAGAGCAATAATTCTTCTACCATGGCTATTAAATATTTGTAGTTCAGCATGTGCTTTAAGAGCAGCTTTTGTTTTTTGATATTCAGGATCCCAATTTCCTCTATAAAATGCAGATATTGATACCATGTAAATTGTATCTAAATAGAGGTCATTTTCTTCTAATTCTCTATCCATTTCTTCTATAGAAATTACATTTGTTTTATATGAATTTTCTATCATATCATTTGTATAATTCTTAAATTCTCCAGAATAAGCATGTAAAATTCCTAAATTATAGAATATTTTTACTTTATATCCTTTATATTTGTATTCTTTTATTTTTTCTATTATCTTTTTTCTATCACTATCTTTTGTTAAATCTCCAACTATATAATCATCAATATCCCCCTTATTTTTCATACTAATTAGTATGTCTTCTTTTCTCCCATTTCCAACAACAATATATCCATTTTTCTTTAATTCTTTTGCCAACAATTTACCAATACCGCCAGTAGCTCCTAACAAAAATATAACTTCTTTTTTTTCATTATCCATCATAATCTTATCAAGGCTCATAGTTTATATAAGTTATCAATATATTCTAATATAGCCCTTTTCATTTCTTCTTGTCCTAAATCATTAAAAAATTTTTCAAATGGTTCTTTTACGTTTTTATCTACTTTACTTGAATATGCATAAATTATCTGACCATTATTATATAAAAATCCGGTTAAATAATATCCTCTTCTTTCATATTCTTCCATATTTGTTGTATATATTAATTTTGGATATTTTTCATTATTTTCATTTCTTTTATATTCAGATGAATAGATTTTACAATCTAAATTATTCAGTATACATAATTTTTTAAAGAATTCTTCAGAATATTTTGGTATCTTTAATTTTAATACTTTATCATTTGATCTATTTCCAATAATTGTTGTGTATGGATTGTTTTCATTATCTCTATATATAAAAGATGAAGCAAAACCGGAAATTCTTATTCCATAATTTTTCCATATTCTAAATATCTTGCTTGAAGTTGGTAAATATATAACAAAATCTGTGGCTACAGGTGCGTTTTGTTGTAAGAAATAATAATAAAGTTTTTTTGCAATTCCTTTATTAGAATGATTATTATCAACAACAGTGTAAACATTATATAGTATTTCACCCTTATATGTCCAGTGAGATAGTCCGGCCACATAATTATCTATTATGTATAAAAGAATAATATCTCCTTTATTTATCAAATCTTTTACATATTCTTCTTTATAAATCTTATACGAATTTTCTCCATTTTCTTCAAAATCAAAATAAAATCTATTTTCTTTAATATTTTTTCTAATAAATTCCGTAATATTTTTTATATCATTATAATCTGCTATTTTAATATATTCACCTATATTCATGACTTATTATATTAAGAGAAAGACTTATAAGGATAACAGAGTTATATGTATTTTAACATTTTTGCAGTTTTTTCATCCATATAATATGCTTCTATTCCTATATCTCTTAATCTCTTAGCAAAATATTTAGATAGTACGCCATTTTTACATATTAATAGATATTTCTTACCCTTTTCGAAATTATACTTAGAAAATTCTTCAGACTTTATAATTATTAGATCTTTTTTATCTGGAATTTTCAAATTGAATTCTTCAATATTTATATTATTAATTTCTCTAATCTTTTTAATTTCATTATCAAAATTTATATTTAATTTATTTAATTCAGAAATTACAATATCTATTTTTGGTTTTGTTGTTGGATAATTTTCAATTTTACATATTTCTGGTGCTCTTATATCATATACACCAATTTTCTTTGATAATTCCAATATTTCATTTTTATTAAATCCAATTAATGGTCTTAATACTAAAATATCTACAAGACTATCTAATACTTTTAATGAATCAATTGTTTGTGAAGAAACTTGTCCCAGAGATTCTCCCGTAATTATACAATCATAATTATTTTTCCTTGCGAATTTTTCTGCAAGTTTATATATTATTACTTTAAATAATATTTGTCTATATCCTTCCCTTACATTAAATAAATGACCTATATCTAAATTATATACATATAATTTTGAATTTGGAAAATATTCTTTTAATTTATTATATACATTATATACATACTGTAAATAAACATCTCCAGCAATGTTAATAAATAAAAAATCTATTTTTAATCCTCTTTTTGAAATAATATATGCAGCTACTGATGAATCAGATCCGCCTGAAAATAGTAAAATTCCTCTACCTTCAGATCCCTCTGGTAATCCTCCAAGTCCATTAATTATTTTATCATAAATAAACGTATAGTCTTGATGAATTTCAATATATAATATTTTTTCTGGATTTTTTACATCAACTTTTAATTTATATTTATTTAATATTTCTTCTCCAACAATTTTATTAACTTCTATAGATCTATAAGGGAAGTTTTTATCAATCCTCTTTGTAGATATCTTAAATTTGTTGATATTTCCTATAAAATTGCTGAAAAATTCTAAAGAATATTTTTTTATATTTTCTATAGATGTCTCAAAATAAATAGATGGATATATGTTTTTTATTCCTGGAATATTTCTTAATATGTTTATCCATTCCTCTTTATAACCCCATATTATTATTCTACCTCTTCTATTTTCTATTTTATCAAAATTTATTCTATTTTTAATATCATTTATTAACATATTTATCATTTTTTTCTTTATTTTTTCAGATTTTGTCCATATCTCGTCAATACCAATCATTATACAATTATACATAATATTTTTATTACAAAAAACTATTATAATGTTATGTTAATACTATATTCAAAATATTTATTATATCATAACGATCCAAATCATATAGAAAATAATAAAAGATTATTAGTAATAAAAAAATTGATAAAAAATAATTATAAAAAAATAGGAAAAATAAGAAAAGATATATATAAATACATAAATTATGCACATAGTTGGAAATATATTAGGATGATAAAAAGGATCTGGAAAGATTCTTATAAAAATAATAAAATTATTTATTTAGATTCTGATACATATATATCCCCTCTATCGTTTTATTCTATTCTTAAATCTGTTGAAGGTGTGCTAGAAAGTATAGAAATAAATGAGAAATATATTTTTATACCTACAAGACCTCCAGGTCATCATGTTCCGAAAAATCCATTAAATAGTGATAAAACTCTTGGATTCTGTATATTTAATAATGTTGCAATCGCTGGAATGTATGCAAGGAAAATATATAAAAATGTATTAATCTTTGATATAGATTTACATCATGGAAATGGAACTCAGGATATAATTGAAAATAAGAGAAATATTTATTATATATCTACTCATGCAAAAAATATATATCCAAATACTGGTTTAGAATCTGGAAATAATTATTTTAATTTTCCATTAGATTTTAATATAGATGATAATTACTATATTGATTTATTAAATGGCAAAATATTTCCACTAATTGAAGAAATAAATCCAGAAATTATATTAATATCTTTAGGATTTGATATGCATAAAAAGGACCCATTATCAGTATTTAATATCACATTGAAATCATATGAATATATTTTTAATTATTTAAAAAGGTTCAATAAGGTTATATATATATTAGAAGGCGGGTATAATAGAGAAGTAATTTATGATGGTATATATACATTATTAAAAGTATATGGATAAGTTTTATCTAGGGTTCTCAATATCATCGTTTCAAACCGAAGGAAATTATAATAATCAAGATTGGTATTACTTTATTAAACAAGGAAAATTACCAGAAATAGATAATGCTTGTAATTTATGGGAAAAATATTTAGATATAATTCCATTATTAATTGATCTAAATGTAAATGCTTTTAGATTTTCAATAGATTGGGCTAGGATATATCCAAATAAAGATAAGATCGATTATCATAGTATGAAAAAATATGTAGAATTTACAGATAAATTGATAAAAAATAATATAGAACCATTTATAACCTTATGGCATTATGTTAACCCTTTATGGTTTTATAATTTGGGAGGATGGGAGAATAAAGAAAACATAGAATATTTTATTGATTATTCATATTTTGTAATTAATACATTTTCAAAATTTGGAGTTAAATATTTTATATCATTTAATGAACCATGGATATATATATTATCTTCTTATGTATTTGGTAAATGGCCTCCATTTAAAAAAGTAAATTCAATAGAAGATTTAAAGAATGCAATAGCAATATTAGATAATATATTTTATGCAAATAAAGAATTATACAAAATAACTAAAGAATTTAATGTTTATTTAATATATACAGAAAATTTATCATTATTAAAATTACCATTTAACTTTTTATTAAAGGATATAATAAGTTCAAATATTCATTTAGTATTTCCAAAGGAAATAGATTTCTATGGAATAAATTATTATGGCATATATAAAAGTATAAGGGATATAAATGAGAGAAGACCATCTTTTAGTGTATCTATATTAGATGATATTCTAAAGAATTTAGATAAGCCAATATTTATAACAGAAAATGGAATAAATACTGAAGATGAATTTTTAAGGGTTAGAATTATTAAAAGATATTTATATTATTTTATAAAAAATAGAGAAAAATATAATATAAAGGGATACTTTATTTGGTCTTTAGTGGATAATTATGAGTGGGATTTTGGATATAATGCAAAATTTGGAATATTAAATAGAAATTTATCAAAGAAAGATTCTTATTATGAAATAAAGGAAATATATAGAAAATTAAATCAAAAGCTTAATATATCCAAGTAAAGGAATTCTTAATATTCCAACTCCAATAATCCTATTTGGATCCATATTATTTTCACCTTCAAATATTAATGGTTCAGGATTATTATCTCCCATAATTATAAAGTTACTATTATTATAACCGACTATTCTATGAAATATATCTTTATTTTTATATATTGATATTCCTTTGTATAGTATTACATCGCCAATTTTTAAATATTGTGCATTAATTGGCAAAATTATTATTATATCTCCAACATACAATCCATTTGGATATGGAAATTGGGAGAATTCTTGTTGTGTAATATTATATTGTTCATATTTTTGGAAATTAAAATAATAATGTTCCATACTTGGAGTTACTATTACTGAAAATAATGGTGGATATATAATTTGAATAATAAAATATACAACAAATATAAATATTATAAATAGTATATCGCTTAAATAATCATCTCCAAAAAATATTCTTAATATTAATTCTTTTATTTTTTCAATCATATACTCTCCATGTATATCCGCACTTTATACATCTATAAAACTTTGTTTCACCTTCATCTCCAGCTCTTGTTTGAATAGACCAGAAATATGCTCCTTTGTTTCCGCATCTAGGACATATAACTTCATTATCAATTGGATATAAATCATAATTTTCTTCCATAATTGTAATTTCTGAAGATTTATTTATATTTTCTTTAATTAACAAAGAATCTGCATCTTTTATTTTCTCTTTATATCCACAATTTGGACATACTAAATAGTTATTTTCTTTTTTCATTAAGCTTCCACATTTTGGACAAAATTTCATAAAAATATACTATATTATAGAAAGATTTATAAACCTTCCACTCTTTTATTAATTTCTAAAAATATTCCAAACAAAGTAATAAAGAGTAGGGCAATTGATACATTTATTTCAAATGAGAAATTATTTATAATGCTTTCTAAATTATAATTAATAGTTTGATTATACTGACTTAGATATTCATTTATTGTAGAATTTAAGTTATTTAAGAAAGTTTGGTTTACATATGCCAAATTGTTATACAATATATATGCTCCATTTGTATCTCCTTCATTTTCTAAAATATTTATTGCTGTCTTATAACCACCAATATATGTATTTAATAATTGATATTCATACATTTGATATAGATCTTTAATGTTTGAAATATAAAGATTTTCTAACTTATTATGTATAAATTGATTTATTATATTAATAAATATTGAATTATTAAGAACAACGAGTAAGATAGATAGAAAATAGATTAACATTGCAAAAAAAGAATATTCCTTTTTTATTATTTTAAATATAAAGAATAGAGAAATCGTTATATATATGTTTATAAAATTATTAAATAGTAAGAGACCAATAACATAATATATAATTCCAATAATTAAATAGAAGGTTTTATTTTTTATTTCTCTTGAAAAATATGTTCCTAAATAAAATGTTATTAAAAAAGATAATAAACTAATTGATAAGATAAATAAAAGAACATAATTTATTGTTGAATATAATAAATTATTTATTAAATCTAAGAAATATATATAAGAAAAGTATAAAGCTATAGAAGATTCTATATACAAAATTAATGATAATATATAATTTCTAATCATAAACTATTTTTTTTAATAAAGTTTTTAAAGGTATTTTAATAAAGTATGAAAAATGGATTTATATCCAATAATATTGGGAATAATTCAAGGTGTCAGTGAATGGTTGCCAATAAGTAGTAAAACACAAATTCTAATAGCTTCAAATTATTTATTAAATATTAATCCATCAATTGGATATACATTTGGATTATTTATGGAAATTGGAACAGTATTTTCTGCTTTATCATACTTTAAGAAAGATATATACCAAATATTAAAAGATAAAAAAATGTTATACTATATAATTATTGCAATAATTTTTACAGGATTAGTTGGCGCTCCTTTATATATTATTTCTGATAAATTATTAGAAAATGTATATAATCCATCTATACCAATGATAATTTTGGGATTAATACTTATTTTAGATGGTATCTATATATATTATACAAGAAATAAGATAAAAATAAAAGATAAAAAAGATCTTAATTTAAGAGATACAATAATTATTGGAATTTCACAAGGGCTTGCTGTTCTACCTGGTGTTAGTAGATCTGGAATTACAACATCTACTATGTTATTAATGAAATATGATCCAAAATTTGCTTTTTCCCTTTCATATATTTTATATATACCAGCAGCTCTCGGAGCTTTCTTTCTAACTATATTAGCTTCTAAATCTAATATTATATATGTAGTATCTAATATAGGATATCATGGAATTTTAACTGCAATAGTTGTTTCATTTATTGTAGGTTATTTAACTATTGGTATTTTAATGAAATTAGCAAAAAGTAAAAAAATATATTATATTAACTATATGCTTGGTAGTATAGCAATAATAGTTAGCCTAATAGGTTTAATATATAGTTAAGAATACAATAATTTATATATTTAAATTAAAACATAATATACATGGATTGGAAAAAAATTTTGTTAGGTATGTTAATTATATCAGTTATGCTAGAAATTTATTCTCAGCAGCCAATAATTGGGTATCCAGTAGTAATAAATAATCAAATTAATATATCAAACCCAAATAGTTATGCAGTATATGAAATAAATATATATAATCCAACAAATTATACATATTATTATGGTATTTCTTCACTATCCTCTCAATGGTTCTTTATTATAGGAGAAAATAATACAATGATTTCCGGATACTTATATCCTGGTCAATTAAAGGAAATAAAAATATATATGAGGCCTTTAGGTTTTGTTAATCAAATACCAGAAATAGTTATATATTTGCATAATCTAAATATTACCTCAGAATATTATTCAAATAAAATTCAATTTACTCCAGTATTATATTATAATCAGCCAATTATAACAAATTCAACTACTATTCTACCATTATCAATAAACTTTGAATTATCAAGTTCAACAGTAGCTCAAAATAGCTTTATATATTTAATAGGAATAATAAATAACCCAAATAATTTCAGTCAAAATTTATCAATTAATATATCTTCTGATATTAATTTTTCAGCGTTCTATAATGAAATATTAGTTCCTGGAGTAAATATATATCAAATTCCAATATTTATATCGAATAATGTTTCTATAGGAGAGCATCAATTAATAGTATATTCAAATAATAATACATATTATCTAAATTTCACAGTTTTTCAATTAAATTTAACCCCAATAATAAAAATAACTAAAGAAGGATTAAAATATATAATAAATATAACAAATCCCTACAATTATTCAATTAATTATACTTACTATTTAAAATATTATTATGGAATATTTTCTACATTTTATCCAAGTCAATATTATACTGGCAATATAAATGAATCTAAATATGCTATATATAATATATTTTTATTACCAGGACAATCTTATATAATATATGAAAACTTTAATTATATATTATTAGCTGAAATTATAGCTTCAACAATAATAATATTATTTATAATATTTTATGTATTCTTAAGAGACAATTTAAAGATATCAAAAGAAATATTGAAGATTAATTTAGATAAAGAAACAATAGATGTAACAATAAATATAAAAAATAAGAGTATATTCCCATTAAATCAAGTTAAATTAATAGATAGGGTAAACGGACCATTAAAAATAAAAGAATATAAAATTGTAGAACCATCATCTGTTTATAAAGTAGATAATAACTATACTTTGAACTGGAAATTTGACAATATAAGAAGAAATGAAGAAATAGTTATTTCATATACATTAGAAGCAAAAGATATAAAGGAATATAAAAACATAGAATTACCAAGAGTAGAATTAAGATATAGATATTTAATTTGGGATAGAGTTAAATATTCTAATGGATTAATTATAAGAATTACAAAATAATTTCCACTTTTTAGTTAATCTTTAATCTTTTATTTTTTGGTATATATTATTTATATTATGGAAGATTTAAGGACTAGTTATCAAATTACATGGTGTCCTGGATGTACAAACTTTGGTATATATACAGCAATAATTTCTACTTTAAAAGAGTTAGAATCTGAAGGAAAAATTGATAGAAGGAAAATTGTATTTACATCAGGAATTGGATGTGCAGGAAAGATACATAATTATCTAAATTTAAGTTCTTTTAATGGATTACATGGAAGAGCATTACCATTGGGAATTGGAATAAAGATGGGAAATCCAGAATTAATTGTTTTAGTATTTCAAGGAGATGGAGATACATATAATGAAGGAATAGACCATTTTGTTTCTTCATGTAAAGAAAATGCAGATGTAAAGTTATTTGTTCATAATAATCAAGTATTTGCATTAACAACTGCTCAACATACATTTACAACAGAAGAAGGATTTTATTCAAAATCTTTAGGTATGAAAGTATTTGAAAAACCATTAAATCCTATTGCATTGGCATTAGTATCTGGTGCTACATTTGTTGCTAGAGGATATGCATTATGGATAGATCACTTAAAATATATAATGAAAGAAGCAATATTGCATAAAGGATTTGCCTTTGTAGATATAATTCAACCATGTATTGTTCAGCATGATACAAGAAAATATTATGAAACACATATGTATAAATTAGAAGATATTGGACATGATCCGACAAATTTTGATGAGGCATTAAAAAAGGCTTTAGAATATGATTATACATTAAGAGAAGATGCAAAAATTCCTGTTGGTATATTTTATAAAGGATTCAGAATTACATTGCATGAAGGATTAAAAGTACAACCATTTTATAAAATAAATAGAGAATTAAATTTAGATGTTTTAAGTCGAATAATTGTATAAAAATTTTTGCAATATATATATTTTTATGTATACATATGAGTTTGATATAAAAGATATAAAAGTAAATGAACTTGAAAATTTATTGAAAGAAAGAAATATAAAATATAGTAGAAATAAAAATAAAGTAATTATCTATTATGAGGACTTCTATTTCTTATATAAATTTGATAAATTTATAAAAGGATTAAAAGCAGGTTTTGATATTAAAAAATTATTAAATATATTAGATAATGACTGGGATATATTAGAAATTGATTTAAAACAAGTATTTGAAAAGAAAATAAACCATATAATTAGGATAAAAGGAAGAATTATTGGAGAAGAGGGAAAAATATTAGAAGAATTGAGAAAAAGGACAAATGCTGATATAATTATTAAAGATAAATATGTATATATACTTGGAGACAATATTTCTTTACAATCTGCATATGAAGGAATAAAAAGGATAATAAAAGGGGAAAAACATAGTACAGTATTCAATTATTTGGATAAGTACATAAAAGATTTAAAGAATAAAGATAAAGAATTTGCAAGATATGTTAAATAACATTTTAAAATATTAAAATAGATATTTTTTAAATGAAAGAAAAAAGTAAGCAAAGTATTCAGGAAATTGAGCTATATAAAAAGTTTAAAAGAATATCTGTAGCGGAATTCTTTGAAAGGAATAGACATCTATTAGGATTTGATAGTCCTAGAAAAGCACTACTAATTGCAGTAAAAGAATATGTTGATAATTCTTTGGATGCATGTGAAGAATATAAAATACTTCCAGATATAAAGGTTGAAATAAATAGATTAGAAAATGATGTTTATAAAGTAATTGTAGAAGATAATGGGCCCGGTATACCGTATGAAAGTGTTCCAGAAATATTTGGTAGCTTTCTATTTGGTTCAAAATTTCATAGATTTATATCAACAAGAGGAAAACAGGGTATTGGAGCCTCAGCAGTTACTTTATATTCACAACTTACAACAAAAGAACCTGTAGAAATTATTACGAAAATAAAAAATAAAGAAAAGGGGATAAAATATAAAATAAAGATTGATGTAAAAACAAATACTCCAATAATTTTAGAAAAGGAAGAAATTGAAATAAAAAAAGAAAGTGGAACAATTGTAAAGGCAAAAATAGTAGGTCAATATGTAAAAGGTAAACAATCTGTCGACGAATATATTAGATTAACTGCAATGATAAATCCACATGCTAATATAACTTATAAAAATCCAGATGGAGAGAAATTTGTTTATAAAAGAATAATAAATGAGATACCGGAGCTAAAAGAAGTAAGACCTCATCCTTATGGTATTGAAATAGGGTATTTTGAAAGATTAATAAGAGAAACAAATGAAAAAACATTATTAAATTTTTTAACTAAAACATTTTCATCTGTAGGACAGAATACTGCAATGGAAGTACTAAAAAAAGCAAAATTAGATCCAAATACAGATCCAAAGAATTTGGATGACGATCAGATTATAAAATTATATAATGCATTGCAAAATGCAAAATTAAGAGCAATACCGTCAAAATATATTATAACACTTGGTAGAGATATTATATTAAAGAGTATGGAAAATATACTTAAGCCAGAATATATGGTTGCGATAAAAAGAAAGCCAAAATTATACAGAGGTATACCATTTATAGTAGAAGTTGGAATTGCATATGGTGGAGAAATAACAGAATTTCAATATTATAGATTTGCAAATAGAGTACCATTATTGTATAAACCAGGAGAAGATGCAATAACACATGCTTTAAAAGAAATTAATTGGAAACATTATGGATTTGAAGTTGAAGGAGAATTTCCAAAAGATCCAATGGCAATATTAGTACATGTTGCATCTGTTTGGTTACCATTTACTTCAGAATCAAAAGAAGCAATTGCACCGTATGATGAAATAGTAAAGGAAATTGAATTGGGAATTAAAAATGCATTAAGAGAATTATCAATATATATTAAGAAAAAGAGGGCTTTAGAAACAATTGGTGATAAATATAAAAATTTATATGGATATGGATTAGAAGTTATAGATTCTCTAAGCTCTATATTAGATATTGAAAAGGAAAAAGTAGAAGAAAGGGTAAAGGAAAGAATAAAGAAGGAATTAGTAAATGATATATATGAAATATTAAAATCTGTTAAGGAAGTAAAAAATTTATTAAAAGAAGGAAAAGAAGATAGAGCAGTAACATTAATTAAAAATATGTTAAAAGATACGGTAAAAATTAATCTACTAAGTGAAAAAGAATTAGAAAACATAATAATAGAAGTAATAAATGATGTTAAAAAGAATAAGTTGAGCTTATTAAATTAACTTATAATAAAATAAAATGGTCCAATATATAGAAAAATTATCTAAAGAGGAAGTTTTAAATAGAATAAAAAAATTGGCTGAAGAAATTTATAATGAATTTCAATCTGGAAATCCATCAATAAAGCTTGCTGTAAGAGGTAATATAAAAAATATTGAATATGATGAAAAAAGAGATATAATTACTTTAAAAGAGAAAATAGGGTCTAGAGAATTCTTTAATTTAGGTCATGTAAGAAGATTTATGCAAACATTATTGGTTGCTTCTTTAGCAAAAAAATTGGTAGAAAATGATAAAACTGCAAGCTTAAGAGAAGTTTATTATCAATTAAAACATACAATACCAATACTAAATGTAAATACAATAGAAGAACAAGAAGAATCAGATGCAGTAATTGAAGATCTAGAAAGAGCAATAAAAGCAATAAGAGAACAATTTCATATAAAAGCTGAAGGAAGAGGTGCAATATATGGAGATATATATTTAAGGGATAAAAAGAGAGGTGATGAATGGAATTGTTCAAAATTGGGAAGAGGTGGATGGAGTATTCCATCAACAATTGAAGATATAGAAATTGGAGATGTAAATGCTGATTTTGTTTTAGTAGTTGAGAAAGAAGCAATGTTTGATAGATTAATTGAAGAAAGATTTCCAGAAAAACAAGGTGCAATATTAATTACTAGTAAAGGTCAACCTCCAAGAGGTGTTAGAAGATTAATTCATAGATTAAGAAAAGAAAAAAATTTACCAGTTTATGTATTTACAGATGGCGACCCATGGGGATTCTATATATATTCTGTAATTAAAAGAGGATCTATGAATTTATCACAATTTTCTGAATTATTAGCTACCCCAGACGTTAAATTCATAGGAATGACAATTGATGATGTAGATGAATATGATTTAAGAAAAAAAGGAGCAGTAATAAAGCTAAATCAAAGGGATATAAAAAGAATAAATGAAATAGCTAATTATCCTTGGTTTAAAAAATCCAAAGAATGGCAAAGACAATTTAGAAAAATGTTAGATTATGGAATAAAAGTTGAACAGGATGCATTAGCAGCAAATTCATTAGAATTTGTTGCAGATAAATATTTGCCAGATAAATTAGAACATCCTGAGAAAATATTAAGTTAATGTATAAATTTTATTTTTGGTTCTCTCCTTTCAGATAATCTTGACAATATATTTTTTAATAATTCATCATCTATCTTTTTTATCTTACCAGCTTGTATATATTGATGTAAAATAAGAACAACTTGTATGAATTTTTCTGGATATACAACTTTTATATTTGATAATCTATCAATTGCTTCTTTTGTAAGAAATGGTAATATTGATTTATATATATTTTCTATTTCTTTTAATCTTTTATCATCTTTGCTCATAATTGAATATTTTAAAATAAAGTTTTTAAGCAAAATTAGAAAATTCCAAATATGGAAGAATACAGCAATATGAGACAATGAGGGATATTTTTTATACTATTGTTAGTGTCATTTTTGTTAATGAAGTTTCTTGGAATATTGGGAATAGTATTTGGAGCATTTCTATTAATATATACATTGACAGGAATAAGAATAATATATAATTATGAAAAGGCAGTAATATTTACATTAGGATATTATTCTGGAGTCCTTTCTGGTGGTTTAATATACATTTTACCAGGCTTTCAAAAATTGATTAAAGTAGATATGAGGATTATAAATTATGAGTTGCCAGAGCAAATTTTATTAACTGCAGATAATATAAATATTACTGTAAGGAGTACTGTATTTTACAGAATAATAGATCCTGGGAAAGTTATAATGAATATAAGAGATTTAAATAAAGCAATATTAAATTATGCGCAAACAAATTTAAGGGATATATTTGGAAAATATAATTTAAATGACATATTACAGAAAAGAGAAGAAATTGGAATAGAATTAAGAGATATAATTCAGAAGGAAATTGGAGAATGGGGGGTAGATATTATAGCAATAAAAATACAGGATATAATTGTTCCTCAAGAAATACTATCTGCATTGACTCAAAGAGCAATTGCAGAAAGGTTGGCACAGGCAAAAGTTATAGAATCACAAGGTGAATTACAAGCTGCAGAAAACTATAAGAAAGCCGCGAAATATTGTCCAAAAGCGATTATGGTATAGTATTAAGGTTTTTGGAAATGTTAAGAAGTAGCCAAAATACAAAAATAATTGTAGTACCGCCAGAAATATTTGATTTATTTAAGAAATATAATAAGTAGAGTACTTTTTTATTAAAATATAAATATTTTTATACATAATAACAAATAAAATCATTGAATAAATTGAAATAAAGATTTTATATTCCCAAAATTGTGCTATAAAAAATGAGAAAATTTTTGATATATTGATTAATATATAAAATTTAAATATATTATTATAGATATTAAAAATAAAGAAATTGGAATTAATAAGAAAATAATATTGTATAAATGATTGGATAATAGTATTGGATTATAATAAATAATTAAATATAGAATAAGACTAATAGAATTATAATATATTGAAAATAAAGAAAAATATAGTAAATTATTAAATTTTTCAATATTTCTCTCCATACCAATATCCTTTATATGTTTCTTTTGATTCTTTTTCCAATTTAATAAATATTAATTGTATCCATGCTTCATTTATATTTATTTTTGCTTTAATTGGAAAATAATATGTTTGAGTAAATTCTCCTTTATATCCAGGATCAAATAATGCACTTTCAAATTTTAATATTCCTAATCTATTAAATGTAGATCTTGGCAATGCTATTGCAATCATATCATTTGGAATTTCAACTTCAGGAAATACTATATAGTATAATCCTTTATTTAATATCCAATAATCATTTTTTGGTTTTATCTCAATAAATGCATCAGGAATTTTCTTAAACAAATTTTCTAATAATTCCTTTCTTTTATTTTCATTAATTGCAATTTCTAATAGATCTTCATAATCTAAATTATAATTAACGAAATATCCTCTCTTATCTTTATCAATTAATATATATTTTATTTTTTTGACTGGTATTTTATATATTTTTTTAGGTTTTATATCAATTCCTGCAGGATTTACTTTTACATATTCTTTTACAAATTTTTTTGCATCTTCCCCATTTATAACACTCATATAAATATATTGAATATTTGTTATTTATGAATATAGAAGAATATAGAGATTATATAATAGATTTATATAAGAAATTTATACCAATTAAATCTATTGGGCCAGAAAATAATGGAGAAGGTGAATGGGAAAGGGCAAAAGTATTATATAATATTGTAAAAGATTTATTTGATGAAATTAAAATAATCGAAGCGCCTGACGAAAGGATAAAAGAAAAATCAAGACCAAATATTATTGCAATAAAATATGGAAAAAATAAGGAAAGAACATTTTGGATAATTGCACATATTGATACTGTACCAGAGGGAAGTTTAAATCTATGGAAATATGATCCATTTAATGTTACAGTTGAAGGTAATAAAATATACGGAAGAGGAGTTTTAGATAATGGAAATGGAATTGTTTTAGGAATATTATTAGCAAAATATTTTAAAGATAATAATATTCTACCTAAATATAATTATGGATTAATATTGGCTTCAGATGGAGAAACTGGAAGTAAATATGGATTAAAATATATTTTGGAAAAAGACTCAAATTTATTTAAAAAGGATGATTGGATTTTAATACCTGATGCAGGAAGTTCTGATGGATTAGATATTGAAGTTGCTGAGAAAGGAATATTATGGATAAAATTTAAGGTTATTGGAAAACAGGCACATGCGAGTACTCCTGATTTAGGTATTAATTCAACAAAATTAGGATCTATGTTAATTTTACAATTATATGATTCTTTACATGAAAAATATGATAAAGAAAATAATTTATTTAATCCTTCCAAAAGTACATTTGAACCAACAAAAGTTGAGAAAAATGTAGATAATGTAAATACAATACCTGGAGAATTTACATTTTATTATGATTGTAGAATATTGCCAGATTATAATTTAGATGAAGTATATCAAACAATAGAATATATATGTAAAGAATTTGAAAGAAATTATAATTGTAAAGTTAATATTGAAATTGTAAATAAAGATTATCCATCAATATTAGAAAATATTGATAATAATGAATTTTTAAATGAATTAAGAGAAGCAATTAGAAAATATAAAAATAATGAACCAAGATTAGTTGGTATTGGAGGAGGAACATATGCAAAATATTTAAGAGAAAAAGGTTTGAATTCAATTGTATGGAGTACATATAATGAAAGTGCGCATATGCCAAATGAATATATAAATATAAATGATATAATAAATGATGCAAAAATACTGTTAGAAATTCTTAAACCTTAATTTCATATTAAAATAATGGTTGGTATATTTGATCTTGCAAAATTAATGACTGGTTTTAATTTATTTAAGAAAGTACCTCAGGAAAATATAGAATATTCAAAGGAATTGATAGAAAATGCTAAGAAAAACTTATCAGATTCATATGATTTATATAATAAGAAGAATTATAATTTGACAATATATTATTTAGAACAATCACTATATTTTTCTTTAAAAAGTTTAGTATTATTATTCCAAATGGTAAAATTAAAGGATGTAAAAGATAAAAATTATAATTCATTTGAAGATTTTGTAAATAAAAATAAGATATTTGATAAATTAAAGAAAATAATTAATCAGAATTCTACAATGTATGAAATATTATTATCTGAAGAAAATAAGAAAAAATTTAAGGAAGATTATGAAAAATATAAAAAAGAAGTAGATGAATTTTTGAAAAAATTAAAAGATAAAAATGAAAGAAAAAAGATTGTTAGATATAATGAAAATGATTTAAATAATTTATTTTCAATTAATGAATTAGTTAATAAGTATCAAATGTCTGAAGAAGTTATTGAGAGTTTAATTAATTTTGCTATGAATTTATTTAGTAGAATGGGTGGAAAAATGAGTAATGTATTAAATACAGGAATGGCTAGAAGTTTAATTAAAAGAGAATTGGAAAAAAATAAGGATACATTAAATATATTTGGAAATATATTAATACTGACTGGAATATTGATGTTACATGAAAGATCAACAAAAGAGTATGATAAAGATTTAGATTTCTCTCCAGATAATTATACTCAAGATTTAGGAG